>CAZQYT010000019.1:10137-13197 GCA_964597475.1 uncultured bacterium
TGATAATAACTAATATAAGTATAAATATATACATCAAACAAAAATGTAATTTTATCTTCATCAAAATAATAATCACCTTTTAAGTCTGAATATGCTAATGATACATCTTCAATGTACCATGGATTTGGTTTTCCATGGATTGTCAAGACACTGCGTCCACCTTTTATGAGAATATTCTCTTGTTCAATGTTATGACTCCAATTAGGATCAAAATTACTACTTGCTTCATTTGTAAACATTTCCAAGCCATCATCAATTTGTCCATTTCCATCATTATCATATCCATCTGTCCACTTGTCACTGCTTTCATCAATCCCTTCATCTACTACACCATCATTATCATCATCCAATCCATTTGCGGTAAAATAGTCTTCGTCAACAAGTCCATCTCCATCATCATCATAACCATTAAACCAATCTTCTCCTGCAACACCATCACCATCTAGATCTCCATGGTTTGGCTCCCCATTACCAATTATCACTTCTCGTCCATCATTTGTTGTTTGCTTTGTTACAAATTCGTTAGATGAATTCCATGGGTTGTTATCTTTTCCATCATGAGTCCTTTGAGGGTTGCCTGACCAAGGATAAAGATGCGATTTATATTCAGTTTCTGAAACATAGGGCCATTCGTAGGCATGTAAATACATTCCAGATAATTTCATGCTTATTTTATTTGATAGTTTTTTTGACCATCTACCATTTATTTTACGTAATTGACGTTCATCTTTAGAGCCTGAAGCACTCATTGTCAGCCCTTCTGAATGTGCAGGTGATTTAGAGACAATGTTTACTACTCCACTATGTGCATTTGCACCATATAAAGCTGTAGCAGGCCCCAAAATAACTTCCATTCTATCAATATCATCCATTGATTGTGGAATCGCACTGTAATTGATGACTCTTAGTGCGGGTATGTTAGCGACTCTACCATCAGTTAGTGTTAGAACACGAGTATTAAAACTACTATTAAATCCACGAATTGAAATACTATAATTGTTTATGCCGCTAGAAGTAAAATCTACTCCTTTTAATCCTTTTAAATAAGCACCCATGTTGGTAGCTATTTTCCCTTTTATTTCTCTTGTGCTTATGATTTCCATGGAAGCAGGTGCTTCTGTAATCTTACCCTTTCTTTTTTCTGCAGTTACTTTTGTTTCTTGTAATTTTATGGCAGATGGTTTTAAGGAAATATCAATCACATATTCTTGGCCAGCTTCAATCCACAGGTCCTTTTTAAGAGATTCGTAACCCATGAACATGGCGTTTAAAGTATATTTTCCCATGGGTACATTGGCTATCATGTAAAATCCATCAGTATCAGAGGCAATGCCGAAATTGGTATCCATTAACATGATGTTTGCACCAATTAAAGGTTCTTTATTTTCTGAATTAGTAATAATGCCTTTGATGGTACTTAGATTACCAAAAGAAAATGAGAGAAATGAAAAAAATAAGATTAAATGATTAATCAACTTTAATACTATAGGATTTCCCATGGCATGTTTGTTTTATTGAATTAAAATGATGATGTGAATCGCATTACAACTTGTCTTCCCATTACAGCGCCACCTACTAACTCTTTATGACGATCATTATTGACATTTAATGCTGAAATGTTAAAATCAAGATTTTTTGTAATATTATATGTATAGAATAAATCAAGTATGTTGTAAGGACCAATGTCGCCAGCCCAAATCCCATCACTCCACTTGAATTTATCTACGTGTCTAAAATTACAGATCAAGCTTCCAAAAGATGAACTCCATTTAATACTTGCATTCCATTTCCATTCTGGAGCATTAATGGGATCATTTTGTCTTGTAAGTTCATTATAGAATTCAGTTGTTCCATACCAAGACAGATTTCCATCAATTATTAGTTTGTCCGTAATGAAATGGGTAAGACCAAAATCAAGACCTTGCATCCAAACCTCACCGTAATTCATGGGACTTAAAACCAGGTGATATGGTGCTGATGCTACTCCAATGCCCGGAATTATTGCACCATCAGGGCTTGTTGCTCCTTCAACAATTTCATGTTCATTTAATTGCGATGTTTCATGCCATTCATCAACTCCAGCAGTTGCATAATTTCCATGTAAACCTAAAATGTTAAAACCTATATCTTGAGCGTCTTGGTAAGTTGGATATCCATTTTTATTTTGTAAGATTTCCCATGGATGATAAAAACTTTCATTTCCTTCACTACCTATTATGAAACCCCATTCACCCGGATCTTTCCAACAGGGATCATCTGCAGCTGGATTAGGGGGACAATTGCCATCTAAATCAGTTTGATCCCAACCAAATTCATGTGCCCAAGTTGACCAGTCACCATCATCATCAAGCCCATTGTATGCCGTTGCATATGGAGGATAGGTTCCAACGTCATTGATGGTCATTATGCCTTGTATATCTAGGTTATCAATGTCTGTTATGTCATTTCCATTCTCATCTAGTACTCGATTTACAACTAAAGGTGTAATTATTGTTGGAGGGCTAAAAAAATCTTCATAGTAGCTTAAGTAATAATCGAGGGAAAAATGTGTTTTTTTCCCTAAGAACCCCTTATATCCAAATTCTAGTGTTTGTATTTTTTCTGTTTTTATGGCATCAACATTTGGAATACTCATGGATTCCTCTGCAGTATATAAAACTCCATCACCAGTTAGAGAAGGCACATAAATTAAACTTGTTAATGTATCTAAGGGGATGTTGTCGCCAACTAATAGATCGTTTCCACTGAATTTAAAATAATAAGGAGCACCATCGACTCTATCTTCATATCCATTAAAGTATGTTATGTTTGAAGAAGGTCCCATAGTGAAAAATTCATCACCATATTCATCGCTATCCCAGCAATCATGTCCATCGCCTGGTATTGCATCAGCGGGACAATTGTTAGAGTAAAAGCCTGGAGTAGAAACGCTAGTAGGATAATTTTCTCCAAGACATGGTTGCCCCACTCTACAATAATCTGTTCCCTTATAGTTTCCTCTTAGAAATACATCAAAAACACCTCTGCTTCCAATGAAAAGATCCGTGAATAATGAAATTG
>CAZQYT010000020.1:0-12837 GCA_964597475.1 uncultured bacterium
AAATTTATTTTTTATCATCAGAGTAATTATTTAAAAAATCTTGAAAAAAAATTTATTAAAAATGTTACTATAATGCTAATTATAACCATGCTTGTAATCGGAAAATAAAATCCATAATTTGATTTTACTATTTTAATGTCACCATATAAATTGCCAAACCAATTCATTTTATCTCCAAAAAAATATAATAGTATTCCAAGTCCTAAAAAAAATACTCCAAGCGTAATTAATATTTTACCTATCTCCAATCAAACTCCATTTTTTTAATTTAATACTTAAAAATCAACAAAACCCTCAAATTATTCTCAATATTTCACAATGCATGCTAATTTTGTTCATACTCTTTTAAAAATTATATGTAAATTTCTATACCTTATGAAACTAATACTACAATTATTATTGACTTCCCTCATTTGGACAAATTCCACAAATTCTCAAATTTTTAACACAATAGGCCTATATGAAAACATAGTAAATACTTATGAAAATGGCAATCCAATGGAAATTGATTATTTCAATGATTTTGGACATGAACTTACAATCAAACAAAAACGTTATTTTTATGAATCTGGTAAAATCAAAGCCATTGGATATTATTTGACAAATAATAAAGTGTCATGGAAATATTTTGATGAAAATGGTGACATTATAAATGAAGAAATAACATCTCAAAAAAATAGCATAAAATCAATTATTAAATTAGATGAGAATTTGAAAAAAAAATCTGAAGAAAATGAGAAAATAACTTTAGAAAATGATTCCCATAATGATGAACATGGAAAAATAAATGAACTTCTTCAAGAGTTGTTATATTTAAAAAATGATTCAACTCAAATAGACTCAACTAATGACTCAATCCATGAAATAACAACTACACTTAAAAATTTACAAGAAACTATTGATACTTTAAATTTATCCATTCAAGACATTGATAATGATTTTCGTGAAGTAGTTGACATGATTTTCCAAGAACAAAAAATTCTTTCAGAACGGATAACTAAATTGGAAGGGCAAACAAAGGAATTAAAAAGAAATCAACCAAACACAACATGGTCAAACTCTAATAACAGATATTTGCCAGGAAACATTCAAGTACAAAATGAAAAAAAATGGTATCAGCTCATTACCCTTAAAGTCTACCCACTTCCTACTAAAATAGGCATAAATGCCAAATATCCATTAAAAGGAATCAACATATATAATATGTATAAAAATACAAATATTCTATTTCAATTGGATTTTGAATACAACCCGAGCTTGATTTATAAAGAACACAAAACTCCCATGATCTGTGGAGCAATACAAACAGATCTACCCTTAATTATTAATTTAATGAAATTAGATTTAAAAATGAATCTGAAATTAGGAATGATTAGCATGTCTAATTTACCAAACAATAATTTTTATCTTAATATTTCACCTGGAATTACCATAGAAATGTTAAAAAATAATAAAACCATTTCAACAATATTATTCATGACACCTGAAATTCTTGCTTCAATTGGCGGTGACACTGACATTTCGATTGGCTTCAACTTAGGAATTCAAATTGGAATGGGAGAATTGGCATTCCCTAAATAATTTATATAATTATCTGTTTTTTTAATATTTTTTTGACTAGCATCAATTTTTTCTAAATAATAACCTTTTAATTTTATCTAGGATTAAAAAGAAAGGATATGAAATGGAATTTAGAGACTTATATCAAAAAGAGATTGAAAAAAATCAAGAATTACAATCCCAAATTAATATTCTTGAGACCATTCTTCGAAATTACATCCCTGTAATTGAAAAAAAAGATGAAAATTAATGTAATAAAAAACCCCTCTAGTTCCAGAGGGGTTTTTTATTACTAAATATAAATACTTTTATTAATCAGCTATATCATTAACTCCTTATTAATCTTGGCAATCCTCATAACAACTAATACTAGACCCACTATCACTTTGACACCAAATAACTGCTTGTTCTTGATTTGGTGGAGGTGTATCGCTAGCTAATGCAATAGAAGTACAATTATCTAAACAGGTTTGACAATCTACTGATATTTCACTATCACTATCCTCCTCAGAAACACATGCAGCAGAAGAATTGACATCATATTCCCAACTACTTGCATCTTCCGAATTTGAGCATGCATTACAGACACCCATTTCAGCGGTGATTGTCATAATATGGCCAGCACTACAATCACTATAACAATTTGCTGTATAATTATTCAAATAAGCGCAATATTCATGTTGATTATTGTATTCTAAGTCTACATACTCACCAGGGCAATCAAATAAGCAAACAGACCCTTCCATTTTTTCATATTCATAATAATGGCACATTGTAGAACTACTCATTTCCATTTGTGAATCTAAGGAAATCTGGTTATTACCATTATATATATATACTACAGCCGGCTGTGCAATACCATAAGCAGAATGAACTAAACTAACTGTAGTGCCACTCGCTGACCAAGCACCAGTACATCCCATTTCATACCACATGGCATTTGTTACTCCCGAACCTGACTGAACCTCGACATCTGGATTAGTTTGTGCTGCATTATAATAATTATCACAATTAATATCAGATAAAGTAAAACTACAATCTGTTGCTAAATTAATAAACATATTTGCATCAGATTCAACCCAAGGATCAAAACTAGATTCTATGGAAAACCCTCCACTACAATCGCCATCATTATACATAGAGTTTGTAACCCTTCCCCATTGACCCGCATATTCATTATCACACATACCACCACCTACCCCTCCAGATCCAGTAGCACCATCACCCTCACATCCTAAAAAAAACATTAAAGCAATTGAAAATCCAATTATTTTTTTCATCATTTTTTCTCCTATTTTTTAAATCATAAAATTAATAAGCACATAATTTAGGCAAAATAATTACTTGCTATTTACCATAAATGCTGACTTTTTATTTAAGCCAAAAATAATTAATAAATTAATAATTAAACCCCATAGGCCAGCATGAATGCCTAATGGTTTTATGGGAAGAGACATTCCTAACCAGTTACCTACCATAAATCCCAAGGAAACAATGGTGCCTACATATATGCCAATTAAAATTGATTTATAGCTTAATGATTTAATATGAATGCCTAAAAATATGGCAGGTGCAATTTGACATAATAACTCTAATTTTATTTGAAACAATTGCCAAATTGTTTGAGGTAAATTAATGGCCATTACAACAGCAATGAACATTACAACCCATGAAGTAAGCTTGCCAAACAACAGTAAATGACTTTGAGACAAATGTTTTTTTGTTTTACCATATATATCTTTTGTTACCATGGAAGAAATAGCCAATAATGCAGAATCAACAGTAGACATTATAGCTGCAATTGTGGCTGATAAAAAAAGAACCAAAAGCCAAGAAATTTCCGGAATTTTTTCCGCAAGATCTAATAATAACAATATTGAAATTTGCTCACTATCAATTCTATTCAATCCTTCTACTTGAGAAGCCCCTACCATTCCAACAATTACCATGAAAAAAGTAGTCACAAATGGCATAAATACCATAATTTGTAAGGATTTGCGTAATGTTGATGAATTCTTTGCAGAATAAATGCGTTGAATCGCATGTGGATAAACTGATACACCAATTGATACAATTAAAATTGTGCTTAACCAGAGACGCTTCTCACTCCAATCAGGAGGGTTCCAAAAATCTGGACGTAATTCCTGAAGTTTGGATGAAATTGCATTAATTCCTCCATATTGAAAATTTATAATGAAAAAAATTATAAGTACTCCAAACAATAATAATATGCCCTGCAACATATCTGTCCAAGCTACACTTCTCATCCCTCCTAAAGTTTCATATATTACCATGATGACAGATAAAATGATTATGGCATTGACAAAACTAACTTGTCCACCCGTTGCACCCTCCACTATATATCCTATTGCTTTTAAATTAGTTAGAATATAATTTCCTAAAGCAACAATGGAAATCAAACTTATTATTAATGTTAAATGAAATGATTTAAATCGATGGTAAATAAAATCACCCAATGTTATGAAATTATATTTTTTTGACAAATCATGTAATTTAGGTGCATATATAAAATACAATCCTATTATTGCACACATGAAAGTAATGGTAACAAGAGAGGTAAAACCTTGTCTATAAGCCCTACCTGAAAAACCAATCATGGTATTACCGCTATACTGAGTTGCATAAAGGGTTAAGAACAATACAAAACCACCCATCCCCCTTCCAGCTAAATAAAAGTCTCCTAAACTATTTTCTTTTTTTGAAAAATGCCCCAATAACCCTATGCCAATTAAAGAAAATAGATATATAAATAAAAATATTATGCCACTACCATCTAATAAAGGAGAAGAAGAAGAAATCATTTCAATCTCTTTTTAGTAACTGAAAGAAACCAATATTTTTTCAAAAAATAACAAATGATAATAGCATATAAAAATGTCATACATATGGAATAAAATGCCCAAATAGGGAAGCCTAAAATTATATGCAGATCTCCTTTAAAAAAGAACCAAGGAACAGTTAAGATGATAAGTAAAAAATTAACTAAATATAATTTAATGGGACGCATAAAAATTAATTTACATACATATTAATCAAATGCATTCCATGCCATCATACCGCCTTTGACATTGACAGCATCCATACCATTACTCCTTAAAATTTTCGCAGCCATGGCAGAACGTTTTCCACTTAGACAAACCACATAAATCGTATCATTTATTTTTTTTAACTCTGTAATTGAATTTGTGATTTTTTGTAACGGCATTAATAATGAACCTTCTATGTGCCCCAATTTGCCATAAAATTCTTTTTCACTTCTAACATCAATGATATTTAACGTTTTATTCTTATTTAGTTTTTGTTTTAATTCTTCAACTAATATTGATGTTTTTTTTATTTTTTTTTCTTTCGTATTATTCAAATTATTACATGTACTAATTAAAAAAATCAATAATACTCCTAATAAAAAATATTTCAATCTAATCTCCTTATATCTATTACAATCATTTATTTTTTAAAAACATCATCTAATATTAATTGTCTGAAATCCATTTTTTATAAATCAAAACCCCTCTACATAAGAAGGGTTTTAGTGTGGGCCCTCAGGGACTTGAACCCCGGACAAACGGATTATGAGTCCGCTGCTCTAACCAACTGAGCTAAGGGCCCATTTCATGAAAGTCACGATAATAAACCTTCATATAAGCTTGATAATTTATCATTTTTATTTATTTAAGTTTTCATTTTTTTGTTCAAATTTCATATTTTCATACCCACGACATAATTAATACCCATAGATTAATAAAATCGAAAACTTGATTTAAATTAATGATTTTAATACCTTTGTTACACTTTTAGCACCATTCATGATATAATAATGAATATTTTGAACCCCATTATTTAACAATTCTTCAGATTGTTTAATACACCAATTAATACCAATTTCTTGTACATTTTTTGGATCCTGTTCTATTTCACTAGATAATTCATTTGGGATGTTCACATAAAAATTCTTAGGAATACTCGATAGTTGCTTAGTTGAATTCAATATCTTTAATCCAGGTACTATTGGCACTTTAATACCAACAGCTCTACACTCTGATTTAAAATTAAAAAAATCTTCATTATTAAAAAACATTTGTGTCACAATATAATCTGCACCAGCATCAACTTTATTTTTTAAAAATTCTATGTCCTTTTTTAAATTAGGCGCTTCAAAATGTTTTTCAGGATAGCCGCCAACCCCTATGCATAAATCCATGGAGTCTGCATTTAAAATCTCATCTAAATATTTCCCACTACGAAGATTGTTAAGTTGCATTACCAAATCTGAAGCATAAATATTTGCACTTCTACCTGATTGAATTGGTTTCTTATAATTTGTTTCGTCCCCTCTAATAGCCAAAACATTATGTATACCTAAATAATTCAATTCAATCATAGCATCTTCAGTTTCCTCCTGTGTAAAACCTCTACATAATAAATGAGGAACAGTATCTATTTTAAATCTATTTTGTATGATTCCACATATGCTTATAGTTCCTGGCCTTTTTTTACGTATATGACGTTTTACCATTCCTTCTCTATCTTCTTCATAATAAGCCTCTGCAGAATGACTCGTTACATCAATATAAGGAGGATTAAATGACTGGAGATCTTTTACAATATCTATTATTTCTTGAACATTAGTACCTCTTTTTGGAGGAATTATTTCAAAACTAAAAATTGGATTATTTGCTTTTTCAATATGTTCAATTACTTTCATTTTTATTATCCATTCATTATTATTATGATTACAATAAATTTCCTATACTAAAATATTTAGAATCAGGATGTGAAAAATACCAACCGCAAATGGAAGCCTCAGGATACATAGCCTTATTTTCTGTTAATGAAATGTTTATGTTTTTTTCTACATCCAATATTTTCCATATTTTATCTTTTTCATTATGGTTAGGGCATGCCGGATATCCAGGTGCAGGTCTAATGCCTTGATATTTTTCTTTTATTAATTCATCATTATTCAAAGATTCATCATTGGCGTATCCCCATATTTCAGTACGTATTTTTTTATGTATGCATTCAGCAAAAGCCTCTGCCAACCTATCAGCAATAATTTTTACCATAATGGCATTATAATCATCATTTTTTGATTCAAATTCTTTTACCAGCTCTTTGACTCCATGTCCTGTAGTTAATGCAAAAACTCCAATATAATCTTCATTTGGAGATATGAAATCTGCCAAACTATATTGAATTTCATTTTTTCCTTTATTTATCAATTGACGTGGAAAATGAAATTCAGTTCCTTCAGTAAATACATATTCATTACTAGATTTGGCAGGAAAAATACCAATGATTCCCTTAGCATTTAATGATTGATTTTGAATAATTTTTTTAAGAATTTTTTTGCCATCATCAAATACTTTTTGAGCTTCAATGCCATATTTAGAGCTTTTTAAAATTTTAGGATAAACTCCTTTCATCTCCCACGCATGAAAAAATGGTGACCAATCAATATATTCTACCAATTCATCTAAAGGAAAATTCTCAAATAATTTAATGCCTTTTTCATTTGGGATGATTGTTTCATGTAAATCCCAATTTAACTTTAACTTACATTTTCTAGCTTCTTCAATTGATAAAATATTTTGATTTTTAGAATTCAAATTTTTCCTAATTATTTTATAATCTGATTTAACTGAATCTAAATAAATTCCCCTTTCATTATCATTCATCAATTTTCCCATCACACCAACTGCTCTCGAAGCATCAATAACATGAATTGTTGGTCCTGAATAATTTTGTTCTATTTTGATGGCTGTATGTTTTCTACTTGTAGTTGCACCACCAATTAATAATGGTATTTTAAAATTTTGCCTTTCCATCTCTTTGGCAACATTTACCATTTCATCTAAAGAAGGAGTAATAAGACCAGATAATCCTATAATATCCGCATTTTCTTTTTGTGCAGTCATTAAAATCTCATTAGAGGATACCATGACTCCAAGATCGATGACTTCATACCCATTACAATTCAACACAACGCCTACTATATTTTTTCCTATGTCATGAACATCGCCTTTCACTGTAGCCATTATTATTTTACCATTGGATTGATGCGCTAATCCTTTAAGTTCCTTTTCTTTTTCTATGTAAGGGATTAAATGAGAAACTGCTTTCTTCATGACACGAGCAGATTTAACAACTTGCGGTAAAAACATCTTTCCAGAACCAAACAAATCTCCAACTACATTCATGCCATCCATGAGGGGGCCTTCTATGACTTCAATAGGTTGTTCATACTTCTTTCTTGCTTCTTCCGTGTCTTGTTCTATGAAGTCAGTGATGCCTTCAATCAAAGCATGCTTTATTCTTTCTTCTATTTTGACTTTTCTCCATTCAAGATTAACTGTACGCTTAATGCTTTTACTTTGAAATGATTTGGCCATTTCAGTCAATCTTTCTGTTGCATTAGGGCATCTATTGAAGATTACATCTTTCAAGCAAATTTTTAATTTTTTGTCAATTTCATCATAAATGGTAAGTTGCCCTGCATTTACGATTCCCATATCCATTCCAGCTTGTATGGCATGATACAAAAAAATGGAATGCATTGCTTCACGGATTGTATTATTGCCTCTAAATGAGAATGATAAATTACTTACTCCTCCACTAATATGGATGCCTGGCAATGTTTTCTTTAACTCTTTAGTGGCCTCAATATAGTCAATGGCATAATTAGCGTGTTCCTCAATACCTGTTGCTATGGCAAAAATATTTGGATCAAAAATTATATCTTCAGGAGAAAATTTGACTTTATTTACCAATATGCCATATGCACGTGTACAGATATCCACTTTTCTTTTATACGTATCGGCTTGTCCTTCTTCATCAAATGCCATAACTACTACCGCTGCTCCATAATTACGAATCAAATTAGCTTGTCGGATGAATTCAGTTTCACCTTCTTTTAAAGATATTGAATTTACGATCCCCTTCCCTTGAATGTTTTTCAATCCTATTTCAAGAATTGACCATTTGGATGAATCAATCATTATTGGGACACGGGAAATATCTGGTTCAGCTGCAATTAATCGTAAAAACTTTTCCATTGCCATTTCAGAATCAAGAAGCCCTTCATCCATATTAATGTCAATTATTTGTGCACCATTTTCAATTTGTTGGCGAGCAACAGAGAGTGCTGATTCATAATCATCATTCATTATGAGTTTTTGAAAGCGCTTGGATCCTGTAACATTTGTACGTTCACCTATATTAATAAAATTACTATCAGGCCTTATGGTTAAAGGTTCTAATCCACTAAGTTTAGTTAATTGATTTATGTTTGGTATTAAACGAGGTTTGATGTTTTCGACATGGCCTTTAATTGCTTTTATATGATCAGGGGTTGTGCCGCAGCATCCACCAACCATGTTAAGTAAACCATTTTGTGCAAATTCTGAAATTATTTTTGCCATTGATTCAGGTGATTCATCATATTCTCCAAATTCATTGGGCAAACCTGCATTAGGATAAACAAAAACATCAATATCTGCTATTTGTGATAATTCATTAAGCCAAGGACGAATTTGTTCTGCACCAAGAGCACAATTCAAGCCAACCGCATATAAATTTGCATGACGAATTGAATTCCAAAATGCTTCAACAGTCTGTCCAGAAAGTGTTCTTCCACTAGCATCCGTAATAGTCCCAGAAACAAAAATAGGAATTTGTGTTTCATTCTTTAATTGAAGCTCCTGAATAGCCAGTAATACTGCCTTACAATTCAATGTGTCAAAAACTGTTTCAATTAACAAAACATCTACCCCGCCATCTAATAGTCCCCTTGCCTGTTCATAATAAGCTATTTTCAATTCATCAAAAGAAATTTTTCTATATTCAGGTTTATTCACATCAGGACTTAATGATGCTGTTTGATTTGTAGGGCCAATTGCACCTGCAACAATTTGGAATTCATTTTTTATTGACTTTTTTGCTATTTTAGCTGATGCCAAATTCATTTCATATACAAATTTTTCTAATCTATAGTCTGATTGAGAAATTGCATTTGCATTAAAAGTATTCGTTCCTATGATATTTGCACCAGCAATTAAATATGCTTCATGGATCTCTTGAATGATGTGAGGTTGAGTTAAAGATAAAATATCATTATTACCTTTTAAATCACATGAATGAAATTTAAACTTTTCACCTCTAAAATCACTCTCTGATAATTTATGAGATTGAATCATTGTTCCCATTGCACCATCCATAATGAGAATTTTATTTTTATTAATGTTTTTTATTTGTTTCATAAAATAAAAAATCCAACACTAAGTTGGATTAACCTTTTTAGCATTTTATTTTCTGTCGCAGCAATTTGGATAAATCACGACTCCATTAATTTAATCTTTTTAATAAATTATAATATAATTTATTTTATGCGAGTAGGGCCAAACTTTATATCTTTAATGAAATTTGGTGACTGAGAAATTTCTTTTTTTTCTAATTCTAATTTAATGTCACCTGTCATCATCTCTCTTAATTTAGAATCTTTAATTCTCCATTTTTCAAATGATTCCCTTACTAGAATCGTAAATTCTTCATTAAAATTTTTAACAACTTTTTCTAAACGTTGTAATAATTCTTCCATTAAAAAAGGTCCATAATCTTTAGCAATTTTTTCTAAATCATTAGATAATTCTTGAATAAATGTTTCTTTTTTCTCATCAATTTTAGATACACTATCCTTTACTATTTTCTCATCTACTATTTTAGGTAAATCTGGCATCAAAACTAACTTGAATCCCTTCCATGAAGTGTCCCATAAATTATTAATCCACTACCAAGACCAAGCAATGGTGCAGATGCATACATATATAAATAAGTTTGATGTTCTCCCTGAATGTAATAACCTACAATATACCCAATGGAAAAACCAATGAGACACATGCCCATTAAAATACAGGCAATCGGTTTTAATGGAATATTCATCTAATCAAATTTTAATTTTATACATAAATTGAATGTTTAGAATTTAAAACGATTTTGGTACTAATATTATGATTGATTTTAATTAAAAATTAAATACCTAATAAACTAAAAGAATGATTAAAAAAATTCTCATAGCCAATAGAGGAGAAATAGCTGTTCGTATCATTCGAACATGTCGAGATATGGGAATTAAAACCATTGCAATTTTTTCCAAACCAGATCGAACATCACCACATGTTCTAAAAGCAGATGAGGCTTATTGCATAGGACCAGCGCCTTCTCGTGATTCTTATTTAAACATAAAAAAAATCATTGAAATCATGAAAAAAACTTCAGCTGATGCAATACATCCGGGCTATGGCTTTTTATCTGAAAATGAAAATTTTGCAAATCAAATGTTGAAATCAAAAATCATTTGGATTGGTCCCTCATCATCAATCATTTCCATGATGGGAGATAAAATTCAAGCTAGAAAATTAGCAAAAAAATTGCACATACCAGTTGTCCCCGGAGAAATGAAGCCTTTAAAAAATATTGAAGAAGCAAAAAAAAGTGCAAAAAAAATTGGATATCCAGTACTTGTGAAAGCTGCTGGTGGCGGTGGAGGAAAAGGAATGAGAATTGTCAATTCAAATAAAGAATTGAAAACTGCTTTTAGCCTAGCTAAATCAGAAGCACAAAAGGCTTTTTCAGATGATAGAATTTACTTAGAAAAATTTATTGACGAACCTCATCACATTGAATTTAAAAACTTTTCTGATAATCATGGCAACTGTGTCGGCCTTGGAGAAAGAGAGTGCTCAAAACAAACAAGATATCAAAAAATCATTGAAGAAACACCCTCACCATTTATTACTTCAAAATTAAGGCAGCAATTATCTGATTCTGCAATTGCAATTGCCCATGCTTGTAATTATTCTGGGGCTGGTACTGTAGAATTTCTAGTAGATAAACATCATAATTACTACTTTTTAGAAATGAATACTAGATTACTAGTTGAGCATCCCATAACAGAAATGACTACTGGTATTGATCTTGTTAAAGAACAAATAGACGTTGCTCAAAATAAAAAATTATCCTTCAAGCAAAAAGATGTTTGTCCCTCCGGGCATTCCATGGAATGTAGGATCTATGCAGAAAATGGGTTTAATGATTTTAGTCCCTCTACTGGTATCATTAAAGAAATGATTATTCCAAATGGAATTGGAGTACGTTTTGATGAAGGTGTAAGATCAAGCCAACATATAACACCCTATTATGATCCCCTATTAGGAAAATTAATAACATGGGGAGAAAATAGAAAAACTGCATTAAACCGAATGTTACGTGCTCTTCATGAATTTCATATTACAGGAATAGAAACAACCATTCCTTTTTCTAAAACATTATTATCTCATAAATCATTTAAAAAAGGTTGTTATTGTACTAATACATTAAACGAAATTCAAGAAGAACTATTAAATATGATCACTAACAATGGAAAAGAATTGTTACTTGCCGCTCGCATTGGTGCTAGTAAGATACATAATAAAAATAAAGTAATTTTCGTTAAGAATGAAATGTCAAGTGAATGGAAAAATGAAGGTAAAAAATACGGGGTTAAATGATTTTTTCAACAATCATTAATGGAAAAGAAATATGTATGAACATATCTAATGATAATGAAATCAGCATATTGAATAAAAAAAATACAAACATCATTGATTGTACTCTCATTAATGATTATACCATCTCACTCATATTGAATGGAAATGTATATTATTTAACAATAATGATGGAGCAAAATGGATATGAAGTAATGGTAAATCATTTTTCTAATTTTGTTGAGGTTAAAAATAGAAATGAGATTTTAAAGGATGAATTAGGTCTTAATGATTCCATTATACACCAATCAGGAGAAGTCCATGCGAAAATACCAGGCCTAGTTAGTCGAATTGATGTCAAATCAGGAAATTATGTTAAAAAAGGAGATACACTATGTATTCTTGAAGCAATGAAAATGGAAAATGAAATCAAGTCACCTATAAGTGGAACCATTAAAGCCATCCAAATTAATCCTGGGAAAAATGTTGATAAAGGTGATTTATTAATGGAAATCATAAGCTAATGGCTAATTGGAGCAAATGGTTGTGGGGTGGATTAGGATGGGCAATGTTTGGCCCAATTGGAGGAATCATGGGCTATGCTCTTGGCTCAATGTCTGAGAATGTTCATGGTTTCCATGAATCCTCGCAGGGGGTTTATGGGAGACCACAAACACAAGCAGGTGATTTTGGTGTAGCTATGCTCATATTGTTTGCAGCAGTAATGAAAGCTGAT
>CAZQYT010000021.1:0-5984 GCA_964597475.1 uncultured bacterium
TCCTCATTCAAATTTGGATTCTGAAGAGATAATTTTATATTCAAAAGGTGATTTTATGAGTAGACAAGGAAAAAATCAAGAATCAATCACCCTTCATCCGATGGGGCTACCTCATGGTCCTCAACCGGGGAAATATCTCACATCTATTGGTAAAAAAAAGACAGATGAATTAGCAGTCATGATTGATACTTTCAAGCCATTAAAGGTCACAAAGCATGCAATTTTAGTTGATGATGAAAATTACCCATATAGTTGGATTGATTAATTATTATTATAAAGGATATGTTTAATGAAGTTTATTAGTTTTGAAAAAGATAGAAAATTATTATTTGGTATAATTGAAAATGATTTAATCTATGATTTGCATGCAATTAATTCTAACATTTCAGAATCAATGTTAGGATTCATTCAGGGTGGAAAAAATCAATTAGATTTAGCTCAAAAAATCATCCAAGAAAATGAACCATCCATAAATATTAATGATGTTAAATTATTATCACCATTAACTAATCCTCCATCTGTTCGAGATGCATACGCATTTAGGCAACATGTAGCAACAGCAAGAAGAAATAGAGGATTAGAAATGATTCCTGAGTTTGATGAAATTCCAATTTTTTATTTTACAAATCATAATGCAGTTTTTGGTCCAGGCAATTTCCCTGTTTTATCTAAACATCTTGGAAAGCTTGATTTTGAATTAGAATGTGCTGCTGTTATTAGCAAAGGGGGTAGAGACATCTCCGCAAGTAAAGCAGATGAGCATATATTTGGTTTTATGATAATGAATGATTTTTCTGCAAGAGTAATGCAAATGCAAGAAATGAAACTTAATTTAGGTCCTGCAAAAGGTAAAGATTTTGGTTCTTCTTTTGGGCCATGGCTTGTTACAAAAGATGAACTTGAAGAATACCGTAAGCCATCTTCTGAAGGAGATAGATATGATTTGAAAATGAAAGCATTTGTAAATGAAATTCAGGTTTCAGAGGATTCATTATCAAACATGACCTGGACTTTTGCACAAATCATTGAACGTGTAAGTTATGGCGTAGATATATTCCCTGGAGACATAATTGGTTCTGGCACTTGTGGAACTGGATGTTTTTTAGAATTAAATGGATCTAAAATAACGGATAATCAATGGTTGCAATCAGGAGATGATATTTCATTAGATATTGAAGGATTAGGAAAATTGACAAATAAGATCATTCTTCATGAATAATTACAAAACTTTTAATTCAAATGAATTAGCCTTAAAGGAAAAACATCAATTATTACTTGCTAGTGTTGCTCCTAGGCCAATTGGGTTTACTGCAAGTAAAAATAGTGATGGGCATGTTAATTTAGCACCATTTAGTTATCATAATGCATTTAGTTCAAATCCTCCAATTGTAGGTATTTCTCCTGCATTTAGTGGTAAAACAGGCAAATCTAAAAATACTCTTACAAATATTTTAGATACAAAAGAATTTACACTTTCCATTGTTACGCATGACATGGTAGAACAAATGAATATTTGTGCTGCTGATTATGAATCTAATATAGATGAATTTAATAAATCAGGATTAACGAAGTATGATGGAAGCCATGTGTCTGTTCCAGGCGTTGCAGAATCTCCTTTAATTCTGGAATGTAAATTCAAACAACATATACAATTTAGTGATAAACCCGCAGGTGGAAATTTATTGTTAGGTGAAATAGTTTGTTTTCATGCGCGTGAAGATATTTATGATGAAATGGGAAATTTGGATCCTATTAAAATTGATCAAGTATCTAGATTAGGTAAAAATTGGTATTCTAGGGCAAATCAAGGTCTTTTTGATTTACCTGCTCCTAGATTTTTACCAATTGGAGTTGACTCTCTACCATTAGAAGTAAAAAATAGTGCATTTTTTTCTGGGAAATTATTAGCACGTTTAGCATATGTTGAATCCATCCCAATATTTGATGAATCATTTTATTTAAAAGAAAAATTCATTAATATGGGCCAAGAAGATTTATTGAAAAATTGTGCAATTTTTCTTGAAAATGGAAAAGTAGAAGATGCATGGCAATTACTTTATTTAGGTAAAATTATATGAGTAAAATAATGTGGGAACCAAGTGATGCAAATATTGAAGCATCACAAATGATGGCATTCATTAATTTTGTTAATGAGAAATTTAATTTCTCATTTAGTAAATATAATGACATATATGATTGGTCCATTAATGAATCTGAAGAATTTTGGGAATGTTTTTTAGAATTTTCAAATATTTCATATCAAGGAAATTTTGATGAGGTCGTAGATGACATAAATAAAATGCCTGGAGCCAAATGGTTTTCAGGCATTAAGTTTAATTTTGCTGAAAATTTACTTAAGCATAGAGATGAAAAAATTGCAATTCATTTTTATGGAGAAGATGAAAAGCAAATACGAATCAGCTATTCTGAATTATATGTAATGGTTTCACGATTAGCTTCTTCCATGCGTAAAATGGGAATAAAGAAAAATGATAGAATTGTTGGATTTATGCCAAATATTCCTGAAACCATAATTGCCATGCTTGCTACTACTAGTTTGGGAGCAATATGGTCGTCTTGTTCTCCAGATTTTGGTAAAAAAGGTGTTTTAGATAGATTTAGTCAAATATCTCCGAAATTAATTTTTATTACTTCAGCATATTTATATAATGGAAAAAAAATAAGTTGTTTAGAAAAAAATAATGAAATCATTTCCCATCTTTCTAGCTTAGAAAAAACCATAATAGTGCCTTTTCAAGATGAAAAAAATAATATTTCATTAAATGATTCAATTTTATGGGATGATTTTTTATCTGATGAAAAGGAAATGATATTTGAACAAGTACCATTTGATCACCCTTTATATATAATGTATTCTTCAGGTACTACTGGTTTGCCAAAATCCATTGTACACTCTGTTGGAGGGACTTTATTACAGCATATGAAAGAGTTAAAACTTCATGTAGATTTAAAAAAAGAAGATAAAATTTTTTATTATACAACATGTGGTTGGATGATGTGGAATTGGTTAGTTTCTTCTTTATCCATTGGGTCTACCATAATATTATATGATGGAAATCCATTTTTCCCAGATGGAAAAAAATTATTAAAAATGGCAGATGAATTGCAAATCAGTGTATTTGGTACAAGTGCAAAATATATTAGTGCATTAGAGTCCCAGAAAGTATTTCCCAATGAAGTATCAACATTTCAAAACTTGAAAAGCATACTATCTACAGGATCACCATTAATTGATGAAAATTATGATTTTGTTTATGAAAAATGGAAATCTGATGTTCAATTATGCTCCATATCAGGTGGAACAGATATTATTTCATGTTTTGCATTAGGCAATCCCATTCTGCCTATAAATAGAGGTGAGTTACAATGTAGAGGGCTTGGCATGAAAGTTGAATCTTATGATAATAATGGATGTGCAATGTATGAAATGAAAGGAGAACTTGTTTGCACCAAGGCATTTCCTTCTATGCCAATATATTTATGGAACGATGAAAAAAATGAAAAATTCATGAAAACTTATTTTAATGTATTTCCTAGCGTATGGCATCATGGAGATTATGTTAGTATTAGTAAATCAGGTGGTGTAAAAATTTTTGGACGATCGGATACTACTTTGAATCCTGGAGGCGTAAGAATAGGAACATCTGAAATTTATCAGGCAGTTGAGCGTTTTAAAGAAGTTGAAGATTCATTGGTAATTGGACAGCCATGGGAAAATGATGAACGTATAATATTATTCATAAAAATAAAAAATGGATTTTCCATGTCTAATGATTTAGTTAAAGATATTAAATCAACAATAAAAAAATCATGTAGTCCACGCCATGTGCCAAAGAAAATCATTCAAATAAATGACATCCCCTATACTATTAATGGAAAAAAAGTTGAATTGGCCGTTAAGCAAGTGATTCAAAACATTGAAATAAAAAATAAAGATTCATTAGTTAATCCAGAGATTTTAGATGATTATAAGGAAATCATTGAATTAAGAACATAAGATTAAATAAATGATAATGAATTGGCATTATTACTTTTTCCCTTTATTTAAACTTCCTAAATTTTACAATTAATCCTATAAAGAATAAGACATGGCATCAAAAAAACTATCATATGGTGATTATCTTGAACTTGATAAAATTCTAGATAGTCAAACATTAAAATCTGAACAACATGGAAATATGGTTCATGATGAAATGTTATTTATTATTATTCATCAGGCATATGAATTATGGTTTAAACAGATTCTTCATGAATTAGATTCAATCATTGAAATGTTTAAGGGGAATTATGTTGAAGAAGAAAATACGGGGATTGTCGTATCTAGATTAGGTAGAATAATTGAAATTCAAAAGCTTTTAATTGATCAAGTATCGATTTTAGAAACAATGACACCCATGGATTTTTTAGAATTTAGAGATGTATTGTCCCCAGCATCAGGATTTCAATCAATTCAATTTAGAAAGATTGAAAATAAATTAGGTATGGAAGCTGATAAACGTGTACGCTTTGGTAAACAAAGATATGATGAATATTTATCAAAAAATGATAGGGATGCAGCATTGGAATCAGAAGGTTCATCTTCATTATTTATTTTATTAGAAGATTGGCTTGAAAGAACACCTTTTTTACAATTTGAAGAATTTAATTTTTGGGAATCATATAAACAAGCTGTAGAAAAAATGATTGATGATGACATAAATTTAATTAATGAAAATACAAATTTAGATGATACTGCTAGGGATGTTAGTTTAAAAAATTATGATATAATAAAAAATACTTATGAAGCATTGTTCGATAAAAATAAATATCAAAAACTTTTAGATGATGGACACAGAAGATTATCTCAAAAAGCTACATTAGGTGCTTTATTTATAAAATTATATCGTGATGAACCTGTTCTTCAATTACCTCATCGCCTATTAACGCAACTTGTTGACATTGATCAATTATTAACTTCTTGGAGATATAGACATTCTCTATTGGTATTTCGAATGATTGGTGTCAAAATTGGAACAGGAGGTTCTGCAGGCCATGGATATTTGAAAAAAACAGCAGAAAAACATTCTATATTTAGAGATATTTCAAATTTATCAACTTATATTATTCCACGTTCAGCATTACCTAAATTACCTAGAAAATTAAAAAAAGAATTGGGGTTTTATTATATGTATGGAAAATAACTTGACTTCATCTTTAGTTGGATTAAATGCATTGATTTGTGGTAGCACTTCTGGAATTGGTTTTTCTACAGCCAAGGAATTTGCAAAATTAGGTGCCAATGTAACCTTATTTTCTCGTAATGAAGAAAAATTAAATGAATGTTTATCTTTATTGTCGCATTTAAATAATCAAGAGCATCAATATTTAGTAGGAGATTTTAATGAACCAAATGACATACAATCAATAATAAATGATCATATTGGTGCTGGAAATAATTATCATATTTTAATTAATAATTCTGGAGGTCCAAAGGGTGGCCCAATTATTGAGGCTAAAATTTCTGAATTTATGGAAACATTTAATCGACATTTAATTTGTAACCATGTTTTAGCCATTGAATTATTAAATGGAATGAAAAAATTTAACTATGGTAGAATAATAAATATAATTTCCACTTCTGTTAAGGAACCCATACAAGGTCTGGGTGTTTCAAATACAATTAGAGGTTCAGTTGCATCTTGGGCCAAAACATTATCCATTGAAATTGCTAAATATGGAATAACTGTTAATAATATTTTACCAGGTTTTACTGAAACTGATCGATTGTCATCTTTAATTAAGGCAAAGTCAATATCTCAAAATCAGTCAGAAGAAATAATTGCGAAAGAAATGAAGGGGCAAGTTCCCTTAGGTCGTTTTGGTGCACCATTAGAAATAGCTAAGGCCATTGCTTATTTAGCATCACCATCAGCAGGGTATGTTAATGGGGTAAGTTTATCGGTTGATGGAGGTCGTTTGCACTC
>CAZQYT010000021.1:6003-7456 GCA_964597475.1 uncultured bacterium
ATTTAATGGAAAAGATACAGAATTATATTAATGGAGAATTAGTCTCACCAAAATCTGGGAATTATTTTAATAATGTTAGTCCTGTTACGGGTGAAGTCTATTCATTGATTCCTGATAGTGATGAGCATGACATAGATGATGCTGTAAAGTCTGCCAAGGAAGCATTTCATTCATGGAGTAAATTATCAAAAAAACAACGATATGATCATATTATGCATTTGGCAGATATGGTAGAAAATCATTTTGAAGAATTAGTAAAGGCAGAAAGTAAAGATAATGGAAAGCCTGAATGGTTGGCTCGATCTGTTGACATACCAAGAGCATCAGAAAATTTTCGTTTTTTTGCAACCGCTTCACTCCATTTTGATTCTGAAATACATGAAATGGATGGCAAAGCAATAAATTATACATTACGTCAACCAATTGGAGTTGCAGGTTGTATTTCACCATGGAATTTACCTATTTATTTATTGACCTGGAAGATTGCACCTGCTTTGGTTTCAGGAAATACTGTAGTTGCAAAACCCTCTGAGGTGACACCCATGACTTCATATATTTTTAGTAAAATTTGCCAAAAGGCAAATTTTCCTAAAGGAGTAATAAACATAGTTCATGGGTATGGAAGTAAAGCGGGAGATGCTCTTAGCCGTCATCCTGATGTTCCCATAATATCTTTTACTGGAGGGACTTCAACTGGTGAGAAAATTGCTGCTGTTGCAGCTCCTATG
Source organism: uncultured bacterium (assembly GCA_964597475.1). Taxonomy (GTDB): domain Bacteria; phylum Fidelibacterota; class Marinisomatia; order SCGC-AAA003-L08; family D37C17; genus JAYZCM01. The sequence goes on from CAZQYT010000021.1 coordinate 6,732, forward strand.
TTTAAAAAACTATCATTAGAATTAGGTGGAAAAAATCCCAATATCATTTTTGAAGATGCTGATTTTGATTATGCTGTAAAAATGTCTGCAAAAGCTGCATTTTCAAATCAAGGACAAATTTGTCTTTGTGGATCTAGACTTTTTGTTCAAGAATCAATATATGATGATTTTAAAAATGCAATCATAGAAGAAACTAAAAATTTTAAAGTTGGAGATCCAAAAAATGAAAATAGTAATTTAGGTGCCGTGGTATCTAAAGAGCATATGGAAAAAGTTTTAGCATGTATAGATAAAGCAAAAGCAGAAGGCGGTAAAATTCTAATTGGTGGCAACAGATTAATATTAGAAGGTGAATTAAAAGATGGTTATTATATTGAACCTACAATTATTGAGGGACTTTCTGTAGATTGTCAAACCAATAAAGAAGAAATTTTTGGCCCAGTAGTATCAATGATTCCATTTAAAACTGAAGAAGAAGTGATTAACATGGCAAATTCAACTAAATATGGTTTATCAGCAAGCTTATTTAGTAAAGATGTTAGTCGCGCTCATAGAGTTGCTGCTGAAATTGATTCTGGAGTTGTTTGGATAAATACATGGATGCTTAGAGATTTACGAATTCCTTTTGGGGGGATGAAAAGTTCTGGGATGGGTCGTGAAGGTGGATTTAAATCATTACAATTTTTTACTGAACCAAAAAATGTTTGTGTAAAAATATGAGTAAA
>CAZQYT010000021.1:7466-9608 GCA_964597475.1 uncultured bacterium
CATTCGTTGACAGTATTCTTTGATCACCACTATTTAAAAGTAAAAATGCACCTGAGCCAGTAGGCTTATATCCACATGCAAGAAAAGTTGGCAACTTGTTATTTCTATCTGGAGTTGGCCCACGTGAAAAAGGCGCAAAAGAAATTCCTGGTGTAACATTAAATGAAGATGGGAAAATCATTTCTTATGATATTGAATTACAATGCCATTCAGTTTTTAAAAATGTTAAAATGATTTTAGAAGATGCAGGGTCGAGTTGGGAAAACCTAATTGATGTAACTGTATTTTTAACTAATATGAAAGATGACTTTAATAAGTATAATGAATTATATGGAAAATATTTTAAAAATAATCAGCCCTGTAGAACCACAGTTGAGATAATTTCATTACCTACTCCAATTGCCATAGAGTTAAAATGTATTGCGATTATTTAAATATAAATATTAGTTAAAATGATTTTGCCAATTAATTTTCAAAAATGGATAGATGAACATCGCCATTTATTAAAACCGCCAGTTGGAAATCAGGTTGTTTATCAAGATACGGAATTTATCATAATGGTTGTGGGCGGTCCTAATCTTCGGAAGGATTATCATGTAAATAAAGGAGAAGAATTTTTTTATCAATTGGAAGGGGATATGATATTAAGAATCAGGGAAAAGGGTAAACCTAGAGACATACCAATAAATGAAGGTGAAATTTTTTTACTTTCACCAAATATTCCTCATTCTCCCCAACGTTTTGAAAATACAGTTGGATTAGTTGTAGAGAGAAAACGATATGAGGGTGAATTAGATGGATTTCAATGGTATTGTGATGAATGTCATGCCATGTTATATGATAAATATTTCCCATTAACTAATATTGTAAAACAGTTACCTCCATTATTTGATGCATTTTGGAATAATGAAGATGCACGTACATGTAAAAAATGTAATGCTTATTTAGAAAAACCTTAATAATGTTTAAGATTGACATCCATACTCATATAATTCCTAATAATTTGAATGAAATAATTTCAACATTTAATGATAAACGTTTTCTCTCAATTAAATTTGTGGATGATTATAATGCAGTACTTATTAAAGATGATCAAGATTTTAGAAAAATTAGTTGTAATTGTTGGCATCCGCAGAAACGGATTTCAGAATTTTCTAATACAGGTGTAGATATTCAAATATTATCTACCATTCCTGTATTATTTTCATATTGGTCCAAGGATGATGAGGGATTGAAACTTTCAGAGTTTTTAAACAATCATATTTATGATGTTGTTTTAAATAATAAAAAACATTTTATTGGATTAGGAACAATACCCATGCAGAATGTTGATTTGGCAATTAAGGAAATGGATCGTTGTATTAACGAGTTAAATTTTCCTGGAATTCAAATTGGGTCTAATGTAAATGGTGAAAATTTAAGTGAAAAAAAATTTGATCCAATTTTCAAACATGCCGAAAAAATTAATTGTTCTATTTTTGTTCATCCTTGGGAAATGATGGGTACCTCAGACATGAAAAAATATTGGCTTCCTTGGTTAGTTGGAATGCCTGCAGAAACATCAAGAGCAATGTGTTCATTGATTTTTGGAGGTGTTTTAGAAAAATATCCAGATTTGAAATTTGCATTTTCTCATGGTGGAGGTTCATTTCCATTCACATTAGGAAGAATTGATCATGGATATACTGTAAGGCCAGATCTTTGCGCAATGGATAACTCAATTTTACCTTCAGAATATTTAGGAAAATTTTATGTTGACTCATTAGTTCACGATGAAAATGCGTTATTATTTCTCATTAATCAAATTGGATATGAAAAAATAGCTTTAGGATCTGATTTTCCTTTCCCACTTGGTGAAAAAAAACCAGGTCAACTTATTCAAAATTTAAGTGTATCTAATCAAATGAAGCAGAGGATGCTAGCAGGTACTGCAATTGAATGGCTTGGATTAAATGAACAAGATTATATCCGATAAATTTAATTTAGAAGATCATGTTTCATTAGATCACAATGATCCATTAAAAGAATTTTCTAAACGTTTTCATATTCCTCAAAGTAAATATAAAAAACCTTTTATTTATTTAAGTGGAAATTCACTTGGATTACAGCCTGATAACGCACAAAAATATGTTCAAGAAGAAT
>CAZQYT010000021.1:9625-12530 GCA_964597475.1 uncultured bacterium
GGAAATTATTAGGAGTTGATGGACATCTTATTTCTAAAAGACCTTGGTTGCCTTATCATGAATTTTTAACGGCTTATTCTGCAGAAATTGTAGGAGCACTTGACAAGGAAGTTGTTGTTATGAATTCATTGACGGTCAATTTACATTTATTGATGACATCATTTTATAGACCTAAAGCTAAAAGAAAAAAAATTTTAATTGAAAAAAATGCATTTCCATCTGATAGATATGCTGTGCAATCTCAATTAAAATTTCATGGCAATGATCCTGATAATGATTTATTGATATTAAATTCTGAAAATGAAGATATCATTACCATGAATGATGTTTTGGATTGTTTGGAAAACCATGGAGATGAAATTGCTTTAGTTTTACTTGGAGGAGTTAATTATTATACTGGACAAGCTTTTGACATGGAGGCAATTACAGATAAGGCGCAAAATTTTGGATGTAGAGTTGGCTTTGATTTAGCTCATGCTGCAGGGAATTTAAAAATGAAATTACATGATTGGGGGGTTGATTTTGCGGCATGGTGTGGTTATAAATATTTAAATGGTGGACCTGGTGCACCATCATCCATATTTGTTCATGAACGTCATTTAGAAAAAATTGATATTCCTAGATTTGAAGGATGGTGGGGCCATGATAAAGGATCTCGATTTGACATGCCAGAAAAATTTATTCCATTAAAAACAGCTGAGGCATGGCAATTATCTAATCCTCCCATATTATCAATGGCAGCACTTTTATCAAGTTTAGAAATTTTCCATGAAGTTGGGATGCTTTCTTTAATAAAAAAGAGTAAAAAATTAACAGCATATTTAGAGTCATTATTAATTAGTCAATTAAATGAAAAACTTAAAATAATTACTCCTAAATCCAATAAAAGTAGGGGGTGCCAATTATCAATTAGATTAAAAAATAGATCAGATAAAATAATGGAAAAATTACATGATAATGGAGTGATTTGTGATTGGAGAGAGCCTGATGTTATTAGAGTTGCACCGGTACCATTATATAATTCATTTAAGGATTGCCATGATTTTGTTTTTAAATTAAAAGAAGCCATTAATGCATAAAGAAATTAAAACAATAATTGGCTCTGGTTTATCAGGTCCACTTCTTGCCATATTTCTTTCTCAAAGAGATTATCAAGTTCAATTATATGAAAAACGTTTAGATCTTCGAAGAGAAAAAATTTCCGCGGGGAGATCAATAAATTTAGCTCTTTCACATAGAGGAATTAATGCATTGAAGAGTGCAAATGTTTTTGATGCCATTGAACCGCACATGATTCCCATGAAGGGTCGAATGATTCATCATGTTAATGGTGAATTAGAATTTCAATCATATAGTATTCATGATAATGAACATATAAATTCCGTATCAAGAGGAGAATTGAATAAGATTCTCATGGATAAAGCGGAAGAATCTGGAAATGTTGATATTTATTTTGACCACTCCTTATCTCAAATTGATGAAATAAAAAAGCGACTTCTATTTGAAAATGGAAATAAAGTCAATTATGATAATTATGTAATTGGAGCAGATGGAGCTGGTTCAATAATTAGAAAATTCATTGATTCAAAAAGTAATTTTCCTTCTAAATCAGAACCATTAGGGCATGGATATAAAGAATTGCACGTAGCTCCAGGATTGGATGAAGATTTTCAGTTAGATCCGAATGCTTTACATATTTGGCCTAGGGGTGAATTTATGTTAATTGCTTTACCTAATACGGACAAATCATTTACTTGTACACTTTTTTTGCCAAATGAAGGTAAAATTAGTTTTAAAAGTTTAATTTCAAATGAATTAGTCTATGATTTTTTTAATGATAATTTCACTGATGTCATCCAACTTTTAGAGAATTTTCCTGAAAGTTATTTTAATAATCCAGTAGGGAAATTAGCAACTATTTATGCAGATCAATGGCAATATAAAAATCAATTTTGTCTCATAGGAGATGCTGCACATGCAGTTGTTCCATTTTTTGGCCAAGGCATGAATGCTTCATTTGAAGATTGTCATTTATTAATGAAATGTTTGGATGAATTAAACGGTGATTGGAATAATTTATTTGTTAAATATAATTTAGAAAGAAAGCCAGATGCAGATGCCATAGCAAAAATGGCCATTGAAAATTATGTTGAAATGCGTAAGTCTGTTGCAGAGAAAGAATTTATTAGTAAAAAGAAAATTGCTAATGAATTATTTATGCAATATCCAGATCGCTTTATTCCAAGGTATAATATGGTAAGTTTTACTTCAATCCCATACTCAGAAGTATATAGACGTGGAAATATTCAAAAAGAAATTATTTCAAGTATGAATTTAGAAAGCCCTAATTTCAATGCATTAAGAGAAATGATTGAAGATAAATTAACTTTATTAAATTGATTATTAATTTAAAACATAATGATAGAAATTATGAGCTTGATACAGCTGTATTTAGAGATTTATCCATTCCTTATGATTTTAATGGAAATCAACCAAATTTTTTCAATGTAAAAAAAGGTAAAGTAAGACCTTTTCAATCTAATTCAATTTCATATTCAATTTCTAAAGGTGGGGGTTGTAATGTACCAGAAATAAGTATGAATATTCATTGTACGGGGACACATACTGAATGTGTTGGTCATTTATTAAAGGAAGCTAGTTCTGTTTCTGAATGTGTGAAGGAATTATATTTGCCAACAGTATTAATTACAATTAAACCGATTGATTTTATTAGATGTTCTGATACATATCATGTGAATGTAGAGGAAAATGAAAAAGTAATTAGTAGTGATTTACTTAAAGAACAATATGAAAAATATGCTAATAATAAACCTTCTTCAATTATAATTAGAACATTACCAAACTTGAAAGAAAAGCAATTTTATTCATTTGCAGAAAATCCCCC
>CAZQYT010000022.1:0-12198 GCA_964597475.1 uncultured bacterium
TAGCAGAACAACATTATAAAAGCTTTATGGAGTTTTGTAAACCAATTGGAATTCACATAGAACTCATGACGGGAAACATTAAAAAAAATAAGCGCAGTGAAATTCATTCTAATTTAAAATCTGGTAAAATACAATTAATAATCGGCACGCATGCCTTAATACAGGATGACATAAAATTCAATGATTTAGGAATGATAATCATTGATGAACAACATCGTTTTGGCGTTGAGCAAAGAAAAGCACTAATTGATAAAGGCTATTCACCAGAAGTTTTAGCTTTAACAGCAACTCCCATACCAAGGACATTAGCCTTTACCATTCATGGAGACATGGATATTTCCATCATAGATGAACTTCCTAAAAATCGTTTACCCATCATTACTAAAATAGCCCAACCAGATAAAATGGAACAAATTTATGCATTCATGAAAAAAGAAATGGATGAAAAACGTCAATGTTTTGTTGTTTATCCCATAATTGAAGAATCAGAAAAATTAGATTGGCAAGCTGCACATACAGGTTATGAGTATTTAAAAAAAGAAGTCTTTAAAAATTATTCCATTGGATACATACATGGTAAAATGAAAAAAGATGAACGAGACAAGCAAATGACTGCCATGGCTAATAATGAAATACAATGCTTAGTATCAACAACTGTTGTAGAAGTTGGAATTGACATACCTAATTCAACAATCATGGTAATTGAAAATGCAGAACGTTTTGGATTAACTCAACTTCATCAATTAAGAGGCAGGATAGGTAGAGGAAAAATTCAATCCTATTGCATACTAATTCAGCATGGAAATTCTCCAGATTCCATGCATCGTTTAAAAATAATGGAATCTACATCCAATGGTTTCACCATATCAGATGAAGATCTTAAATTGAGGGGTCCGGGTGAATTCTTTGGAACAAGACAACATGGATATGTAAAAACAAAAATTGCTAATTTTTCAGAAGATGGCGCAATAATTAGACAAACAAGAAAACGTGCTTTTGCAATGGTTAATGAAGATCCAAAATTAAAATTAGAAAAATATCAAGGGATTAGAAACCAATTCAAGGAAAATTATAAACACATGCTTGAATTTGTCAATATCAGTTAACATGAACATGATGAAAAAATTAAATAATATTTTAGCATTAATAACATTTTTATATGCTTTCATCATATATTTAATCACCATGGCCCCTACTACGTCCTTTTGGGATTGTGGCGAATTCATAGCAACTGCAATTACTCTTGGAGTTCCTCATCCACCAGGAACACCATTTTATCTTTTATTGGGAAATTTCTTTTCTCAATTACCTACTTTTTCCGATTTAGGAGCTCGAGTTAATTTAATATCTCCAATTTTCAGTGCACTTGCAGTCATGTTTTTATACTTAATCATTGTTCAACTCATAGAACAATGGAGTGGGAAAGCAAAAACATGGCCAGACTATCTCATCGTTTATGGTAGCGCATTAGTAGGTGCATTTACTTTTACTGTCACAGATTCTCATTGGTTTAATGCCGTGGAAGCTGAAGTATATTCTTTATCTACTTTTTTTACCAGCATAGTTGTTTGGTTAGTTTTAAAATGGAATACAAATTCAGGTCATCCTGGCAATGTTCGCTATATACTATTCATTGCATATATGTTTGGTCTTGCCATAGGAATTCACCTTTTAAATCTCTTGGCATTACCATTCATAGCATTAATAATATATTATAATAAATACAAACCAAAAACAGCCTCGTTTTTAGGCACCATTGGAATAACAATTGGTGTTTTCATGACAATATATCTTGGCATAATTAAAGGTTTGCCAAATATTGCGAATGCCTATGGATTAAAATTCATGACTTTCATGATTATTCTTGCATTTTCATCCATGATATATGCAATATGGAAAAAACATGCTTTTTTCTCTACCATTCTTACATGCCTTGTATTGATTTTAGTAGGCTTTTCTACTTACTCATTGATTTTTATAAGAGCAACCCAACATCCTAGCATAAATGAAAATAATCCAGATACCATAGAAGGTGCATTGGCATACATGAATAGAGATCAATATGGTGATTGGGAAATATTAAATCCAGCATTTACACTTGCTAGAGGAGAATGTTCTTATTCTAGTCGTTGGACTTTAGATAAACAAAACCCATCAAATGGCGAACAATTGGGATTCCTTTGGAATTATCAAATAAAAGAAATGTATCTCATAGGAAAAGAAACACATGAAGAACGTAGCTGGACACTTGAAACATTAAATGGAGAATTCATAAAAAAATTGAAAGGAATTGACTGGCTACGCTATGGACTCCCTTTTCCATTACTTTTTGGCATTATGGGCATGATTTTTCATTTTAAACGTGATAAAAAAAGGGCTTTAGCAGTTTTGGCATTATTTATATCAACTGGCATCATGATTATTTTATATTTAAATCAGTATGATCCCCAACCACGCGAAAGAGATTATTCCTATGTTGGAAGTTTTTTTGCTTTTTCAATATGGATTGGCATAGGGGTTGCAGCATTTCAGGAGAAAATAAAAGATTGGCTTGAAGGTGTTGAAATTGCTGGTTTTGTTTCACTGGGATTAACTGGAATAATTTTCATGATAATGCCTATTCAAATGCTTGCAACAGATTTTCATGAACATAATAGAACTGGGAATTATGTAGCATGGGATTATGCATATAACATGCTTAATTCTTGTGAACCAAATGGTATCATATTTACAAACGGTGATAATGATACATTCCCCCTATGGTACATACAAGAAGTAGAAAATGTACGTAAGGACGTACGTGTTGTTAATTTAAGCCTATTAAATACCCCGTGGTACATTGAGCAATTAAAACATCAACCTCCCATAATACCCATAGACTTAAAAGATGAAACCATTGAAAAATTAGATCCCGTATTTGGAACAGCATACGCTCTTGATAAATGGACAAATATTTGGCCTGAACTTAAAAATCATTACAATGAATACACAAAATCTCAATATGGAATTGGTTATTCCATATCAAATTTTGGCATTTTAAGCAACTGGGGTCCCGTCCCAGCAGAGATAACTAATCATGATAATAAAATTATATGGAAAATTTCACCGAAACTTAGTAATTATTTAAGAGTTCAAGATATTATGATACTACAAATAATTCAAGATGCTATTGAAACTAGACCTATTTATTTTGCTGTTACCGTTGCGCCAAATAATAGAATGGGAATGGATGATTACCTTCAAATGGAAGGATTAGTATATAAAATTACCCATGAAAAATTATCAGAAAGCTCTTCAATGCCTCGTTTGAATTATGATCGAATGCTTCAAAACATTTCTGAAACAAATGATTATGATTTCATCATTGATGATCCAGAAAAATATTTAAAACAAATAAATAGCGGAAATGGAATATATAGATATAAAAATTTAGATAATCCAAATGTTCATTTTAATGAAAACATACAACGATTGATCCAAAATTACCGGTCTAGTTTTTTACAACTTGGCTTGCAAGATTTGTATTCCAATGAAGAAAATAGTAATGAAAAAACTCTGAAATTACTTACCATGATGGATGAATATTTCCCTGCCAATGTCATTCCAACCACTGATCCAGAATTAGACATACAAATTGGTAGAATATATAAAGAAGCAGGAAAACCAGATGAATTGAAAAAACGACTTCAAGATGTACAAAAAAGAAAAGATTTATCAATAGAAAGTAAAATTTACATTGGTCAAATATACATGAATGAATTTGATGATGATGAAATTAATATTAATTATCACCAAAAATTATATGATGAATATCCTTTCATTCCTGATATTCTATATACGCTAGTTCAAGCATATGCAAAAGCAGGAAAAAATGAAAATGCTCGCGAAATATTAGAACTATGGATCAGCTCTCATCCAAATGATTCACAAGCTATGGATTGGTTATCCATACTGAGCCAAACAGAATAAAATGGATCGAGGCATGAATTCGCCTCTAATTTCCATTCTGATTCCCCATTATGGTGGGGAAAAAATTTTACAAGATTGCCTTGACTCTCTTAAATCTACAGATTATTCTAATTTAGAAATATTAGTATTAGATAATAACTCTTCAGATGATTCCATAAAAAACATCCAACCAAAATTTCCAAATGTAAAATTCATAAAATCTGAATATAATAGAGGATTTGCGGGTGGATGTAATTTTCTAGCCACACATGCCAATGGTAAATATCTTATCATTTTAAATAATGATACCATACATGAAAAAAATTGGATCACACCTCTTATTGAAAGAATGGAAAAAAATAAAAATATTTCTTCTGTTCAACCAAAAATTAAAAATCATGCTAATAAAACTTATTTTGATCATGCAGGGGCTAGCGGTGGTTTCATGGATAAATATTGTTTTCCTTTTGCAAGAGGCAGAATATTTAACACCATTGAAAAAGATGACGGGCAATACGATAATGCTTGTCAAATTTTCTGGGCATCTGGAACAGCTTTTTTAACAAAAAAATCCATTTTTAAAAAGGTAGGTGGATTTGATGAAAAACTTTTTGCACATATGGAAGAAATAGATTATCATTGGAAATGCCAATTGCAAGGCCATGAAGTATGGGTAGAGCCTTCATCTACAATTTACCACCATGGAGGAAAAACATTATCGCCTATGTCTCCTAAAAAAACTTATCTTAATTATAGAAATAGTTTAATACTACTATTAACAAATCATCCTTTAAACATTTCAATTAAATTATTTTTTCCTAGAATTATAATGGAAGTAATTTCATTTATTAGAGAAATGATTCTACTTAGATGGGGCCATGGATTCAGCATTATTAAATCTTGGATTTGGATAATGTTTAACCTTTCATTTATTTTATCTCGAAGAAAAAACATAATCAATAAAAATAAATTAAACTTTTCTTTACATAAAAACATTATATTAGATTATTATATAAAACGAAAAAAAAAGTATTCAAATTTATAAATTTTTTATTTGTTATTAATTACTTTTCCCCTGTAAGATTTGTTGCTTTTATCAAAGCTTAGAAAACATGTCCAAAAAAAGAAATTATTTTAAAGAATTAAAAGAAAGAAAAGTATTTAATACGGCTGGCCTTTATGCTGTATCTTCTTTTATAATAATGCAAGTTGCTGCATTATTACAGCCCACTTTAATGCTTCCAGAATGGACAAGTCGTTTAGTTCTGATTCTTCTTACCTTAGGTTTCCCAATTGCCATGATTTTTGCATGGATTTATGATCATACCCCCGAAGGACTTATCAAAACTGATTCAGCTCTTCCAAAAGATGATCCCATTTTAGAAACCACTCTACCAAAAGATGAAAATGGAAAATCTGCAATTGTATATGTTGATATAGTTGATCATGCAAAACTCATGATTCAAGATGAAAAAAAAGCAATTGATCTTGTACATTATAAAAATAAAGTTATATTGCCATTTATTAAAAAATATGGTGGAATATATAAAAGACATGGGCTTTTTGGAGATGGGGCAATTTGTGTTTTTTCTGATGCAATAAAAGCAACATGCTTTAGTTTGGAAATCATGAAAGTTTGGGAAGAAATTTCTCCAACAAAACTTAAAATTGGAATACATCTTGATAAAATAGTTTTAGAAAAAGGTGAAATTTTAGGAAAAGGAATAAACATTACATGTGAAATCAATAAACTCACAACTCCAGGAGGAATATGTATTTCAAGTGCCATTTCTAACATGGTTCAAAAGAGACCTGATATTCATTTCAAATCCATTGGCAAAAAAAACCTGAAAAACTTTGAAGAAGAACAAGAATTATTTATCTTGAATATTCCAGAAAGATTTATTCCTCTAGAATCTAATCATGCATCTTCAATGGAACAATCAATGACTGAAAATAAATTTCATTTTGGCAAACTTGCGAGCGGGGTTTTAGGTGTTTTATTAATTATATTCATTATTTTTCAAATAACAGATTATTTTCAAGAAACAGATGAGAATGTTACAAAAAAAATTGCCGTATTTCCCTTTGAAAACATTATTAAAAATAAGGAATTTGATTGGCTCTCTGATGGCGTTGCTAGAACTTTAACATTTCAATTAAGCAAGATAAAAACTTTACATGTAATTGATCAATTACAAATTTTGAAAACCATAGAAAAAGTACAACCAAAAGAGGCAAGCATGGCATATGATGTCATGGCAAGAAAAACAGCAGAAAAAATGAATATAAATCTTCTCCTTAGCGGAAATTATCAAATATATGGAGACAAAATTCAGCTTACAGCCCAATTAACAGAGGTAGAATCTGGAATTATAGAACCCCTCATGATGGAAACATATTCTTTAGACTCTTTACTTTCCATGCAACATAATGTTGCAAATAAAATAACCAAGTTACTTAATAATAAATAAAATAATTAAATGTTTGAAAAAATAAATAATAAAGATTTACGATTGATGATAATGTGTTTTGTCATAAGCATTATTTCATTTTTTATTGTGCAAAGCTATTTTACTGAAGTTTTTCCTGATGCGTCCATTCAAATGGATGTTACAAAAGAAGAAGCACATGAAAAAGCAAAATTGTTTTTAGCAAACCGTGGTGAAGATATAAGTGAATACATGCACGCCCATCAATTTGGCTATTTATATGAAGCTAAATCATTTTTAGAATTTGAACTACCTGCTGATGACGCTGGAAAAATTTTAAACAATACTAATTCATATTATTGGAAAAATAGATGGTTCATGCCTCAAAATAAAGAAGAATACTATGTAAAAATTTCAACTACTGGAAATCTTGCAGAATATGAACATAAAATTGAAGAAGAAGCGCCTGGAGATTCCCTATCACAAGAAAAAGCATTAAACATTGCAAAATTTTTCTTAGCAGGAACCATGGACATAGAAATGGAACAATGGGAACTTGTAAAATCTGAAACTGAAAAACTTCCAAATAGATGGGATCATGTTTTTGAATGGAAAGAAAAAACATTTGATGTGCATGAAAGCAGTCATCGCCTTACCATTAAAATCCAAGGAAATGAACTTGGTATTTATAATGAATGGATTAAGGTTCCAGATACTTGGAAACGTAAATATGCTAAAGTTAGATCAAAAAATAATTTTTTAAATTGGTTTGGTTCAACTGGATTGGCTCTAACAATATTTCTTATTTTCATCATGATATTTGTCAAAGCACGTAAACACGACATGCGTTGGAAAACTGCATTTACATATGGTGGAGTAGCATCTGTCCTTTTGATTTTAATGCAACTAAATTATTTACCAATAAGTATGTATTGGTTTGATAATAAGGATTCATATTTTTCTTTTCTTATACAATTAATATTAATTGAATGCATCTTAGTACCAATTGGAATAGGTTTGTTTATCAGTATGTTAATTGCTGGCTCTGAGTCTTTATATAGAGATCAATACCCACATCACATATCATTTAGAAATATTTTTTCCTATCAAGGAATTCAAAGTAAATCATTTTTTAATAGCGCAATGATTGGCATAGCATTAACATTTGCAACTTTCGCCTTCCAAACAATATACTACCTTATTTCAAATAATCTGGGCGCATGGAGTCCAATGCAAGTACCTGCTTTTGATAGCTACGCAACTTATATTCCATGGGTTGGTGTTTTAATAGGCGGATTTCTTCCTGCCATTTCAGAAGAAGCCATTTCTCGAATGTTTTCCATTCCATTTTTACAAAAATACACCAAATCTACAATTTTTGCAGTTATTTTTAGTTCCATAATTTGGGGAATAGCCCATGCAAATTACCCTGCTCAACCATTTTATATTCGTGCAATTGAAGTTTCTGCAATTGGAATATTCATAAGTTGGATTTTCATTAAATATGGAATTCTTACAACTCTCATTTGGCACTTCAGTGTAAATGCTTTTTATTCAGCCATGATATTATTACGATCAAATAATCCATACTTTATTACATCAGGAGCAGTATGTGCTGGGATCATTTTGTTACCACTTATTTATGCACTTTTATCTTATAGAAAAAATGGTGGTTTTATTTCTTCTGATCAACTTGTAAATGTACTTGATACTGAAATAATGGAAGAAAAACCAGAAATAAAAGATGCCATGGAAAAAACCAAAATTTCCAAGACATATAAGCCTATTGGTAGTAAAAGAATTAAATTTGGCATTGCAATTGGAATCATTGGAATATTATCATCCTATTTCATTTCAACATCCATTAAATCAAACGATCCCATTTTTAATTTTTCAATAATGGATAAAAATAGAACTGAAGCAATAAAAATTGCACGAGATTATCTAGAAAGCAGGGGCTTTGACCTTGATGGCTATAAATCAGTAGCTCATTCAGAAAGTTGGATGGGTGGTTTTGGTGGCCCCAGTGGAAGACAAGATAAAAAAGTTGATTATATAATGGAACATGGTGGAAAAGAAAAATTACGTTATTTTTTCTCTAAAGATTATTTGGCAAACATGGGTTGGAGCGTACGATTTTTTATACCTGAACAAAAAAAAGAATACAAAGTATTCATGCTTGCTAAATATGACGATCCATGGTATCCTCATTTTTATGAAACATTATCAGATACTGCTTCCTTGCCATTTTTATCAAAAAATGCTGCTTTAACTTTAGTTAAAGAGTTTGCAAATAATACAAAAATTGACCTTTCAAACATGGATTTAACCAAAGAAGAAGTGAATGAAAAGGAAAATAGAACTGATTATCATTTTAGATTTGAAGGAAATGAATATCATGATGCGAGCGTTGGAGATGCAAAGCAATTTTTTAAATTTGATGTTCATGGGAATTATATCGGCAGTGTTGGATCAGGACATGAACTTCCTGAGGTATGGGAAAGAAAATGGCGAGAACAAACTCTTTTTGATAATTTTCACCTATTTAGTTTTTTGAGTATTATAATCTTAATTATAGTTTTAGGAATTCGATATTTACTTCAATTAATTAAAAATAATGAGCCAAATTGGAAATTGGCACTCTACTTCGCTGGATTATTTTACATAATTAATATTATAGATTTTATGAATAGTGCCACACGATTATTTTATTACAAAACAGAAGAGCCCTTTATTTTTTACATGTTTAAAAATATAGCAGAAGGTTGTTTTTTAGAACCTATAACTACCTGCATTTTCATAGGTGCCTTAACTCTATCAATTAATATGGCGTGGCCAAAATTTTTCAGTTCATTTAATAAAGAAAATAGAAAAATTTACATAAAAGATGCATTAATATCATTTTTGTGCTCCATTGGACTTTTTTCCATATATGCATCTATAAATACATTATTAACTGCTTATCATTCCTCATTCATTGGAAACAGTACATTTAATGTTCCTCAAATGAACAAATATCTTCCTTTCATCAATTCCATAATGAATGTCATAGAATCAACCCTGCCACCCATGTTGCTATTAGTTGGTATCATGTATATTTACAACCGTCTTTCAGAAAATAAAAAAATACCTAAACCATTATTGCTCTTAATGTTATCACTACCTTTCATACTTCCAGAAGAAGGGCCAATTCTAATCTATTTCATCATCAATATTTTTTGGTTTGTAATCATTTTATTTTTAATTAAATATTATTGGAGATTTAATCCACTTAGTTTTTTATTGGGAGCATTTAGCTTTATGGTTTTACCAGACATTTTAAATTTATTATCAAAAGTACAAGATCCAAGCTATAGAAATCAAATTTTATTAGCCATATTTTTCATTGCAACGTTCATTTTATATTTCATGAAAGATTTATTTACTAATAAAACAATTACAAATGAATAAAACTACCACCTTAATCATGCAAAACCTTTGGTGGCTTGTTCCGGTAAGCCTTATTATTTTTCTATGGGAGCATGCCGCCCCCATCATTCTCATGCTCGTATTTGCATATATTGGTAGAATAATTTTAAACCCCATGGTAAAATTAATTGAAAATTGGTCGGGAAATAAAAAATTGTCCGTATTGGCAGTAATCGTTTTACTAATACTTCTTTTAGTCTTGCTATCTACTTCTCTATTTCCACTAATAAAAAGTCAAATAACAGCCTTTCAAAATGCATTGACAATGGATTCATTAAGCAAACTACAAAATAAAATGACGATGATTTTACAGAGCATTCTACCAACATTTTTATTTGACATGTATAATGATGCCATGCTTAATATGGACGAACAATTTTCTAAAATTTGGGCTACTGGTTTATCCTATTTACAAACATCAATATTAAGCGCAGGAACCTTAGCCTTTGCACTTGGATCTGCCGTCTTGTCATTTTTAATACTATTAGTATTCATGATATTTTTCCTTTTGGAAGGTGAACGTTTTTCAAAAATCTTTGTAAATGCAATCCCAGGTAAAAACCATGACTTGGCTAAACGCATGTTAAATAAAACTTCCAGTCAAATCCATAATTATATTCGTGGCCAATTACTAGCTGGAACATCCGTTGCCATTACTTCCATAATAGGATTATATGTTCTTCAATGGACTTCAGGCATATCCATACCATATACTATTTTAATTGGAATATTTGCAGGATTTTTTAATCTTATACCATTTGTAGGCCCAGTAATGGGAATGCTTCCTGCCATAATCATTTATCTAATTACAGATCAAATAATGCCAATTCACATATTGTATGTTTTCTTTATCATAATGGTTTTTGCAATCGTACAATTAATAGATAATCTTGTCATGTCTCCATACATCATGGGCAGTAGTGTGGGCCTCCATCCTATGCTAGTAATTATATTGGTGCTACTTGGTGCATCAATAGGTGGCATCATTGGAATGCTACTAGCAGTTCCAATTGCAGCCATTTTAAAAGTGATCATCGAAGAATTATCCACTACTTTTAATAACTAATCTTCAAATCTCCATAAATTGAAATCCATTTTTACAATAGTAAATAAAGATGAAAATTCATCTGCAAGGTCAGGGATTTTACATACGGATCATGGAGATGTTTTAACGCCTTGTTTCTTTCCTGTTGGAACGCATGGTGCTGTAAAAACTCAATCTTCCAATGAAATAAAAGAACTTCCTAGTTCTGTTTTATTAAGCAATACCTATCATCTCTACCTTCGTCCTGGCATGGAAATAATGAAAAAAGCTGGTGGTTTGCATGCATTTATGAATTGGCAGGGTGCTATTTTAACTGATTCTGGAGGATTCCAAATTTTTAGTCTTGAAGGATTTAGAAAAATAACAAAAGATGGAGTTACATTTAGATCTCATTTAGATGGATCTGAACATCATTTTACCCCTGAAAGCATTGTAGACATACAAAGAATAATAGGATCTGATTTTATGATGATGCTAGATGTATGCCCTCCTGGAAATACAGATAAACAAACATGGATTGATGCACTAAATACAACGACAATTTGGGCAAAGCGCGGAATGAAAAGATTCCACGAAACTGAATCTAAATATGGACATTCTCAAATTTTAATCCCAATCGTTCAAGGTGGTACGGATAAAAAATTAAGAGAGCAATCTGCCATGGAATTATGTGAACTTGATGCACTCGCTTATGCAATTGGGGGTTTAGCAGTAGGAGAGCCAAAACCAAAAATGATGGAAACTGTTGAATGGATGAATGAACTATTACCAAATGACAGACCTCGATATTTAATGGGAGTAGGAACGCCAATTGATTTAATCCAATCTGTTTCAAGAGGGGTTGACATGTTTGATTGCGTAATGCCAACTAGAAATGCTCGTAATGGTCAATTATTTACATTTAATGGAAAAATTAATATAAGAAATGCTAAATATAAAAAAGACTTTTCTCCAATTGATGATAATGATTTTTTTCCAATGTCACAAACACACACAAAAGCCTACTTACATCATCTATTTAAAACAGAAGAAATTTTAGGATATAGAATTGCAACACAACATAATTTAAGATTTTATGTTCTTATCATGCAAAAAATACAAGAAGCCTTAAAAAATGGAACTTTTAATGAATGGTCAAAAAAATTCATTGAAAAATATAATGAAGGGAAAACTTAAATTTTATAAATCAGAATATTTTTCTGTATATTCTACTAATTTTAATGCAATTCCATCTTCTGTCATGGAATGCCCCGCAACTTGAATAAAATGAAAATCAGCATTAGGTAATTTTTTATGTAATTCCCA
>CAZQYT010000023.1:0-12032 GCA_964597475.1 uncultured bacterium
TCCTCCCATTTCATCACCACCACCAGCACGACCTGGGCCACCATGAGTAAGAAGAGGCATGGGAGAGCCATGGCCGGTACTTTCCCTTGCACAGTCTTTATTCAATACAAGTATTCGTCCATGCATGGAGGCTGCACTTACGGTAAATTCACGGGCAATATTATCATCAGTAGTAACAATGGAACACACCAGAGACCCTTTCCCCATTCGAGCTAATTTAATAGCGTCATTTAAATCTTTATAAGGTAAAATAGTTGATACAGGGCCAAAGGCTTCTATCTCATGGCAATCAATTTTATCAAAAGGTTTATCATTGACAAATAAAATAGGAGGAATGAAAGCTCCTTTATGTTTTTCTGCTCCCATTACTTCAAAATCATCTAAATCACCATAGACAATTTCTTGACTTTGAGATAAAAATTTAACTTTTTCTGATACTTCAATTACTTGTGGCAAGCCAGCCAATGCACCCATTCTAACATCTTTAACTTTGGGATCTCCTACTACTATTTTTGATAAACGTTTTATAAGTGCCAACTTTACATCTTCTAATAATTTTTCTGGTACAATGATTCTTCGTACTGCAGTACATTTTTGACCAGCCTTAACTGTCATTTCTTTTTGTACTTCTTTTATAAATAAATCAAACTCCATGGTGCCTGGGACAGCATCTCCTCCCAATATGCACGCATTTAATGAATCTGCCTCCATATTGAATGGTACTGCTTCATTAATTATGTTAGAATGAGACTTTAACATCTTCCCAGTTGAAGAAGAACCTGTAAATGTCACTATGTCTTGACATGTCACATGATCCAAAATCCCATTTGCTGAACCGCAAATAAGCTGCAGTGAACCTTCTGGAAGTATATTGGTCGAAATTATTTCTCTAACCATCAATTCAGTTAGATAGCATGTAAGGGTTGCAGGTTTTACAATAGCTGGCATTCCAGCCATTAAATTAACTGCTATTTTTTCAAGCATTCCCCAGATCGGGAAATTAAATGCATTAATATGAACTGCTACACCTTCTTTAGGCACCATGATGTGATGACCCATAAAAGTACCTTCTTTAGATAAATTTGCTGGATCACCATCAATATAAAAAGGTAAATCTGGGAATTGGCGTCGTAATGATGAATTCGCAAATAAATTGCCAATTCCCCCCTCTATGTCTATCCAAGAATCTAATTTTGTAGCTCCTGTTGCATAACTTAAATCATAAAATTTTTCTTTTACTTCATGCAAATGAAGAGCTAACGCCTTTAGCATCAAACCTCTTTCTTGAAAAGTTAATTTTCTAAGAGATGTTCCGCCTTTATCTCTAGCATAATTCATCATTTGATTAAAATCAAGTCCTTTGCTTGAAGCTTTACCTAATTCATCTCCAGTAATGGCATTATATAAAGGAGTTCCTTCTCCATCACCTTGTAACCAATCACCTAAAGCATAATTTTGATAATTCATTATTTTTTTGTTTCTTTCCAAGGTTTAAAATTTGTTTTTTGAAGAATTCTATCTTCAGGCATTTCATTTAATGGTTGACATTGTCTTAATGTATCCATGCATTCTTTAGGTAAATTCTGATAAATTTTTGTTCCATTAGATTTCCAATTTATCATTTCTTCCGATACATTACCTTTTATGATTGCAGGGTTTCCAACTACTAATTTACGATTAGGAATTTTCATTTCTCCTTTAATAAAACATAACGCACCTACAATGCATTCATCACCGACTTGAGCATCATCCATAATAACAGAATTCATGCCAATTAAACTATTTTTCCCAATATGAGCTCCATGTATAATTGCACCATGACCAATATGAGCTGACTCATTTAATATGACTGATTTACCAGGAAAAACATGGATTGTACAATTTTCTTGAATATTACACCCATCATTAATAATTATCTCACCCCAATCTCCACGTATAGCCGCACCAGGACCAACATAAACATTTTTTCCAATCATTACATTTCCAGTTACTGCAGCTAAATCATGTATGAATGAGCTATCATCAATGACAGGTTTATATCCATTAAATTCGTAAATCATGTTCTTTTTATTATTACGGCATAGCCTTGCCCTACACCAATACACATCGTAACAAGCGCTAATGATTTATTTTGTTTTTTTAATTCCATCCCTGCTGTTTGAAGAATGCGCGTACCACTCATTCCCAACGGATGTCCTAAAGCAATTGCACCTCCATTAGGATTTATTCTCGGATCATCATCATCTAAACCCCAATTTCTAATACATGCAAGTGATTGTGCAGAAAAGGCTTCATTAATTTCAATCACATCCATGTCAGACATTTTTAAACCTGCTTTTTTAAGAGCTTTATTTGAAGCTTCTACTGGGCCAATTCCCATCACTCTAGGTTCTACTCCAACTACAGCCGAAGAAACTATTCTAAAAAAAGGAGTAAGGCCTTGTTTGGAAATAGCTTTTTCAGATGCCATTAACATTACTGCAGCACCATCATTTAATCCTGACGAATTACCTGCCGTAACCGTTCCATCATTTTTAAAAGCTGATTTTAATTTAGATAGACCTTCGATTGTTGATTTTGGCTTAATGAATTCATCATGGCTAAATATAATTGAATCTGCTTTTTTTTGTTTTATTTCTACTGAGATTATTTCATCATTAAATCGTCCATTTTCCTGAGCGTATTTGGCTTTCATTTGAGAATTATATGCAAATTCATCTTGATCTTGCCTACTAATTCCATATTTTTTAACTAAATTTTCTGCTGTCATACCCATGCTTTCAGTACCATATTCTTTATCAAGCTTTGGATTGATAAAACGCCAACCAAAACTCGTATCATGCATTTCTATATCTCTTCCAAAAGGAGATGATGCCTTAGAAATTACCCAAGGACCTCTTGTCATATTTTCAACACCACCTGCTAAATAAATATTTCCATCTCCCACTTGAATCGCACGATGCGCATGAATTATAGATGACATGCCAGAAGCACAAAGTCGATTAACTGTTTCCCCTGGTACCGTATATGGTAATCCAGCTAAAAGCAAAGCCATTCTTGCTATGTTTCTATTATCTTCACCTGCCTGATTGGCACAGCCTAAAATAACTTCATCAATTTTTTTAAAATCAATGTCAATTCTATCCATTAATTTTTTTATTGCAATTGCAGCCAAATCATCAGTTCTAATTGTAGAAAGCGATCCTCCAAATCGTCCAATTGGAGTTCGAACTGCATCAATCACATATGATGTATTATTAATCATTATCAGAAAACCAAACTTTTGATGTTCTATGAACAATGCCCTTGAAAATGGCAATTTCTAATTCATCTTGATTTTTGATTGAAATGATATATTCTCCTTTTTTTTCTGATAAGGATTCTTTCATTATAGCAGCTGTTAGAACATCTCCTTCTTTTACAGGTTTCAAATGAGAAATTTTAGTTTCTATTGATAAACTTTTATTCCCATGAGTATTTGCCGCAAATGCCAATGCACTATCTGCAAGTGAATATGCTATGCCTCCATGTGCAATGTTAAATCCATTTAACATTTCTTTACGAATTTTCATTCTAAGTGTACATTTTCCTTTTGAAACTTCTATTTTATTAATGCCAAGCCATTTACTAAAAGCATCATAATCATACATTTCATTTACTATTTTTTCTGAATTTGTCATGCGTAAAAAATTGTTTTTTCTTTTACTTTATTTTTTAATAACATACTCGGCTCATAACGCTCATCATCATAAACAACATGAAGATCCATTAATTGATTTAATACATTTTGCAATCCCCAGTCATCAGCCCATTTTAATAATCCTTTTGGATAATTCACTCCTTTACACATTGCAATGTCAATGTCTTCCTTGCTTCCAATTTCAAGATATAAAGCTTCAATTGCTTCATTTATAAGCATAGATAAAATTCTGTTGAAAATTTGTTTTCCTAATTTTTCATCTTCAATTGGATCTTGATTTATTGTACCTTCATTATATTTATAAAAACCTTCCCCTGATTTTCTACCCAATTTTCCTACTTCCAACATTTGTTTTTGTAATGATGAAGGTCTATATCGAGGATTATAATCCAAGCCAATAAAAACACTTTCAGTTGCCATGTAATTAACATCAATTCCTATGAAATCCATAAGCTCAAATGGTCCCATGCGAAAATTTCCAAACTTTTTCATTGCCCAATCTATTGTAGAACAATCAGCCAATCCTTCTTCATAAATTTTCAATGCTTCCCCATAAAATGGTCGTGCCAAACGGTTAACAATGAAACCAGGAGTATCTTTTGCAATTACTACAATTTTATTCCAAGATTCCATCTTACTTCTAACAGTTTCTTTAAATTTTAATTTAGTTTGATCAATAGAAATTAATTCAACTAATTGCATTATCGGTACTGGATTGAAAAAATGCAACCCTAATACTCTCTCAGGATTTTTACATGCTGATGCTATTTTAGATACAGGCAAAGAAGATGTGTTTGTTGCCAAAATACATTCACTTGAAACCAAATTTTCCATGTCATGAAATAATTTTTTTTTAATGTCCAAATTTTCAACTACAGCCTCTATTACCAGAAAACTTTTAGAAATATCTTTAATATCTATAGTCCAATGAATTTTATTCATTATATCATTTTTATCATCAGTTGATATTTTTTTCTTTTCTATTAATTTATTTAAAGTATTTAATAATTTCTTTTTAGCTACATTCAATACCTTCTGATTAATGTCAAAAAGAATGACATTATCGCCACGACTTGCTGCCAACTGAGCAATTCCAAGCCCCATTGTGCCTGCCCCCATTATACTAATCAGAGAATTCATTTACCTGAAAAATCTGGCTTTCTTTTTTCTAAAAATGCTTTAACTCCTTCTTTATGGTCATCAGTTTTAGAGGCTAATACTTGCATTTTTCCTTCAAGGTCTAATTGAGAAAATAAATTTGAATTTAAAGATTCATTTAATAATTTCTTAGTAAATCCTAATGCTCTTGTTGGCATGGAAGATAAATATTCCGCAAGTTTCATTACTTGATCATCAAATTCTTCATCATCATAAACTTTATATATCATACCCATTTTTTCTGCATCAATTGCCATTACTTTTTCACCTGTCATCATAAGCGCAGTAGCTTTTGGCAAACCAACTAATCTTGGAAGAAAAAAAGTTCCACCACTATCTGGAATGAGTCCAATTTTACTAAACGCTTGAATAAAACTAGCAGACTTTGTTGCAACGATTAAATCACATGCTAATGCTAAATTTGCCCCTGCTCCTGCGGCGACACCATTAACCGCTGCCAATACCGGTTTATTAATCTCACGAATTTTCATGATTATTGGATTATAATGTTTTTTTACAATTTCTTCAATTTCAGGCCCATTTGGATCAATGGCTTCTTTTAAATCTTGACCTGCACAAAATGCCTTTCCATTGCCCGTTAAAATAATACAACGAATTTCATTATTATTATTACACTCTTCCAATCTTGACTGTAACTCCATTGCCATTTCTTGAACAAATGAATTAAATGCTTCAGGCCTATTCAACGTAATCATTCCTACCGATTTAATTTTTTTAAAAATTATCATCATTCAAATGCATTTAAAATATTCAAAAGTTTCAATGCAATCCATGCATTTATAAAATGCTTTACATGCAGTTGATCCAAATTCACTAATTACTTGTACCTCATCAGAATTACAATAAGGACATTCAATCTTTTTTTCAGGTGGGGCAATTCCAATGGACTTTAATTTATTTTTTGTATCATCATTTAACCATTCTGTGGTCCAAGGAGGAAAAAGAGATGTATTTATTTCAAAATCATTTATGCCTTCCATAATTAAATTTTGTTTTATTTCTGTTTTAATCAAATTCATTGCAGGGCATCCTGAATATGTAGGTGTAATAGTTACATTTAGTTTATCATCATAATATTTAACACCTCTTACTATCCCCATTTCTACTATGGAAACATTTGGAATTTCAGGGTCAGGAATTTTTTGAAGCATATCCCAAATTTTATTTATTTTCAATTCCATTACCATTTTGCATCCGGAAATGATCTTTGAAGATATTGCATTTCTGATAGCAAGTGACCTAAGTGTTCAGTATGTAAGCCCTGTTTTCCACCTGAAATCATATTTACCTCAGCTGGAATTTCTACTTTGGCTTCATTAAATACCTTTTTAATATTTTTTAGCCAAATTGACTTTAAAGCTTCACGATTTACACCAATTCTCTCTTTTTCCATTTCCCTATCAACTTCATCCATCATGAAAAATTCTCCAGAATACATCCAAAACCTATTAATTGATTCTTGAATTTTTTTATTACTTTCACTTGTACCATCACCTAATCTAATGACCCATTTACTACTATGACGCAAATGATATGTAACTTCCTTTATGGATTTACTTGCAATTGCAACTAATTGTTTGTCACTGCTTTTAGAGAGTTCTTTTAAAAAAAGACAATAAAACGAATCAAATAAAAATTGTCTTATAATTGTATCTCCAAAATGGCCATTTGGTTGCTCACAAAGCAAATGGTTAACATATTCACGCTCATACCTTTTAAATGCCAAATCATCGGCATCCGTATCATCATTTTTTATTGAAGCAGCATATTCAAAAAAAAGTGTAGCACGACCAAATAAATCCAAGGATATGTTGCTTAAAGCGATATCTTCTTCTAAAAATGGTGCTTTATACGCCCATTCAGATAATCTTTGTGCAAGAATCAATGAATCATCTGCTAAAACAAGTACATATTGAAATAAAAAATTCATTTTATAAATCTTTTACTTTTTTTGAAACTTTAAAAAAAGTTGGATATCTATATATTTTATCATCTGCTGGATCAAAAAAAGATTCTTGATCATCAGAATTAGATGAAATGATATTTTCTGATTTTACAACCCAAATACAACTTCCTTCTTGCCTACGCGTATATAAATCTCTAGCATTTTGAAGAGCCATCTCTTCATCTATTGCATGTAAATTTCCAGCATGCTGAAAAGAAGCACCTGATTTTGGTTGAACAAAAACTTCCCAAATTGGTAATTGCTTTTTATTCAATTCATTCTCCATTTTTATTTTTTTTTGCATAAGCTAATGCCGCTTTTTTTACCCACTCACCTTCTTCATGAGCTTTTACATGATTGGCAATGCGCTCTTTATTGCAAAAACCATTTCCATTTACAACTTGCCAAAATTCTTCCCAATCGATTTCACCAAAATCATAATGATTTGTTTTTTCATTCCATTTAAGATCAGGATCTGGTATTTCAAGCCCTATCAATTTAGCTTGTTTTACAGCTCTATCCAAAAAAAGTTGCCTTAACTCATCATTAGTTTCTCGTTTAATTTTCCATTTCATGGCATTAGATGAATGTGCTGAATCTTCATCATGAGGACCAAACATCATCAGAGATGGCCACCACCAACGATCCAATGCATCTTGTGCCATTTTTTGTTGCTCCTTTGTCCCATTAGACATTTTTGACATGATTTCGTACCCTTGTCGTTGGTGAAAACTTTCTTCTCTACAAATTCTCACCATTGCCCTTGAATAAGGGCCATAAGATGTTCCTCTAAGCGATTGCTGATTCACAATGGCAGCGCCATCTACAAGCCAACCTATTGCGCCAATATCTGCCCAGCTTAATGTAGGATAATTAAAAATATTTGAATATTTTGCCTTTCCTACATGCAATTGACTTATGAGCTCATCTCTAGTAATTCCCAATGTTTCACATGCGCTATAAAGATATAATCCATGGCCGGCTTCATCTTGAACTTTTGCTATAAGTACCATTTTTGCTCTTAAACTCGGTGCCCGCGTAATCCAATTTCCTTCTGGCTGCATGCCAATCACTTCTGAATGAGCATGTTGCGAAATTTGGCGAACAAGATGATTTCGATACTTATCAGGCATCCAATCTCTTGGTTCAATTTTATTCCCACTATTAATTTTTTTTAGAAAAATATTTTCGTTATCGTTAGACATGGTAATTTAATTTTTGTATAATTTCATACATGGCAATTGAATTTAAGGTAGGTAATTTACTATAAATCAAGGTGAATAATAAAACATGGTGAAATCAAATTTTTTTTTCAATTTCCTTGACCATAAGCAGTCAAAATTAATTTTCTAGATCCACCATGTTTTCTATGCTCACACAAATATATGCCTTGCCAAATCCCCACATTCAAACTTCCATTTGAAATTGGGATTTCTACATGAGAACCCAACAATGAAGCCTTAATATGCGCAGGCATGTCATCAGACCCCTCAAATACATGTTTATAGTATGGTTGTTTTTCTGGTACCATTTCATTAAAATGACTTTCAAAATCATCTCTAACAGTGTGATCTGCATTTTCATTTAAAGTGAGAGATGCTGAAGTATGTTTAATGAACAAATGAAAAATGCCAATTTTTATTTTTTTAATCTCATTAAAATTTAATAAAATCTCTTCATCAATAAGATGAAATCCTCGTGATTTTTCTTGTATTTGTATCTCTTTTTGAATCCAAATCATATTAGTAAATTAATTTTAATTATAAATGAATCCTAATTAGATTCAATGGAACTATCCTAAAATAAAATCATTTATTTATTAAGTAACTAAACTAAATGAAAGGACTTCAAATGAAAGAAAAATTAATTTTATCACTATCTATTATTTTCATAATTGGAATAGCATTCATGAGTAAAAATAATCAAGATTCTAATTTAGAATTATCTTTGATTCATCACGCTGAACCTAAAATTATTAATGATTATCAAATAAAATCTGTTGATGAAATGATCATGGATGAAAAAGAAAATGGAACCTCATCAGAAGTACCACAAGAAATTTCCTCAATAAAATCATCTGACTCATGTTCTTTAAATTCCACCGATACTGATTCATTTACATTTAATAATGCCTTTAAATATTACCGTAATTGTTTAAATGCCCATGAAAATTTTTTATGGAGAGGAAAAACATATACTACCATGTTAGACATGGGAAAAGACATGCATATGACAGATTCAATTAAAACCAAAAAACAATCTGAAGAAATTTCTGAAAAAGAATAATAAGATAGTAGTAATTCCAAGGGTGTTCTTAAGCATCACCCTTGGAATTAAATTTATATCATCCATTTATATGTTATATACAGTAATATTAAGCCCAAGAACATAAAATGAAAAGGTACCGATGAAAAAAAACATTATTTTATTTTTTAGTATTTTTAGTTTTGCATTAGCAATTGAAACAACAACCAACTTTGATGTTGAAGGAATGATGTGTGGCATAAGTTGCCCAAAAGCAATAAAAAAATCATTGAATAACATAGATGGAATCAAAAAATGTGATGTTGATTTTAATTCCAAAACTGCCATTATTACCTATGAAGATGAAAAAATAAAAAAAGAACAAATAGCATCCATCATTACTGAAAAAACTTATTTTAAAGTAACAGAAAAAAATAAAGAAAAAACTAATTCTTTTTGGAATTGGTTATTTGGAAAAGGCTAAAAATAAAATATTTTGTGACATGATAAACGACATTTGACCATAAATGTCATTAAATTTTAATAAAACAATTTTTCATGAAACTAATAATTACAATTTTACTATTTGCAAATATATCTTTAACATATTCTCAGCTCCATCCGGATGAATATGAAAATATAAGTTCTACAGAACAGGCTTTTTATATGTTTACAGAAGTTTTTCTTAATGATGAACTCATTGAAAATAATGATTGGGTTGTAGCTTTTAATGGAGATGTATGCGTAGGTTCATATCAATGGGACACATCAGCCTGTGGTCAAGGAATATGTTCGATGGTTACCCTAGGAGATGATGGAGAAACTTATGCTGAAGGCTACTTGAACCAAGGAGATATTCCTACATTTAAAATCTATGATACATCCGAAGACACATATTATGATGCCATCTCATCGGAAAACATTCCATGGGAAAATGGACAAATTTATCTAATAGATAAACTTGAAGGTTATTATTATGATTGCGAAGGTACTTTTGGAGGGAGTGCAATAATAGATGATTGCGGCATATGTAGCATGGGATTTACAGGGCATGTACCAAATTCTGATAAGGATTGTTTTGGGACTTGCTTTGGAGAAGCAATCATGGATGAGTGTGATATTTGCGATGGTGATGGCGCTAACATAATGTGCTGGGATGATTCGTTTGTTTGTAATGTCGATGATTGTCCATTCAATCCATTACTTTGTCCAGGAAATACAACTTATTTAAATGATTATTTAGGTAATAATGATGCACAAGGTGCACAAAAATGCATACCTAACCTTTTTTTAAATGATGAAAATTCTATTAATTCATCTACAAAACAAGCTTTTTATACATTCCATATTGTCACATTAAATGGTGAATTTATTGATGATGCCGATTGGGTAGCTGCCTTTAATGGAGATGTATGCGTAGGCGCAAAACTATGGGATACATCAAATTGTAATAATGAAGTATGTAATGTGCCTGCGATGGGTTATGATTCTAATGATGAAATAGGTACACAAGGTTATTGTGAGGTTGGAGATGTACCTACATTTAAAATCTATGATATATCTGAAGACACATATTATGATGCCATCCCATCTGAAAATATTCCATGGGTGTCATTAAGCAATTATGATATTGATATTTTAAGTTTTTGTAATCTTGCAATGGACTGTGCAGGAGAATGCGGCGGCATGGCAGAAATTGATGAATGTGGCATATGTAATGGCAATGGCATCATAGATGGTACATGTGATTGTGATGGGAATGTTTTGGATTGCTCTGGCGTATGTGGTGGCGATGCTGTCATGGATGAATGTGAGATATGTGATGGGCCAGGAGAAATTTATGAATGCGGTTGCAATGAACTTTCTGAAGGAACTTGTGATTGCGATGGGAATATTTTGGATTGTTCTGGTATATGCGGTGGTAATGCTGCCATAGATGAATGTGGTGTATGTGGAGGAGAAGGGATCATAGAAGAAACTTGTGATTGCGATGGGAATATTTTGGATTGTTCTGGAGTATGTGGTGGTAATGATATACCAGAGCCAGACCATGATTGTGAAGGCAACATGTCGATCATGGCGCATGATATTCCATATGAATTTTTACTTTCAAATATTTATCCTAATCCATTCAATCCTATTTTGAATATTTCATATGAATTGCCATTGGCCAGTCATACATCCATTATCATCCATGACATAAATGGGAAAAAAATAATGAAAATTAATAATGGCTTTCAATCATCAGGAAATTACTCCACGATTTGGGATGCTAGAGATCAAGCAAGCGGAGTATACTTAATTAATTTAGTAAATGAAAATAATAAGAGTTTGACAAAAATTCAAAAAGCCATACTTCTTAAATAAATTATTTTCAATCACTACAATCCATACCAGTTTCCAAAATCGCAATCAATGTATCAGTAACAATAAAAATATCATTATTTTTCCATGCGTTCACATCTATGAATATATCTGATAAATTTTTAACACGTGCATCATAAATCTTATCTTCTGATTCATCATAGATTTTAAATGTAGGCACATCTCCAGACTCGCAATAATCTTGCGTCAATGAAGGAGTAAATGAATCAACACCCATCGCAGGCACATCACATACTTCATTATTACAATTTGATGTATCCCATAGTCTTGCTCCTACACATACATCTCCATTAAAGGCAGCTACCCAATCATTAGATTCAAGATTCTTGTCATTTAATTTTACATAGGGAAATACATAATATGAAACTCTAGAAGATTGATAATAATCCATTATGCAAACATCTAAAGTTTCTTCACCATCCCCTTCATCTGATAAAGATTCACCTATTTTATCATTAGAACTGCAACCAATGACAAATATATAAAATAATAATATGATAAACTTAAGCATGAAATAAGAAAATTGTGACTCCGGTGCGATTCGAACGCACGACCAATGGCTTAAAAGGCCACTGCTCT
>CAZQYT010000024.1:0-4637 GCA_964597475.1 uncultured bacterium
TAATAATTACAGCCGGTATACCAAGAAAACCTGGAATGAATAGAGAAGATCTTTTAGAAATCAATATTAAAATAATTACTGATGTTGCAAATAATGTAAAAAAATATGCACCAAATGCATTTGTCATTGTTGTTTCAAATCCATTAGATGCAATTGTCTATTCATTTTACAAAGTATCAGGTTTCTCGAAAAATAAAGTGATTGGAATGGCTGGGGCACTGGATAGTGCTCGATTTCGTACCTTTTTAGCAATGGAAACAGGTTACTCTACACAAGATGTTAACTGTATGGTGCTAGGAGGACATGGCGATACAATGGTCCCTATTACTAGACTGGCTACTATTGGAGGTATTCCCGCAGAAGAAATAATCTCAAAAGATAAACTAGACGCAATTGTTGATAGAGTTCGTTTTACTGGAGGAGAAATTGTTAAACTTTTTGGAAATGGCTCAGCTTATTATGCCCCTGCAGCATCTGCAATAGAAATGGCAGAGGCTTACTTGAAAGATAAAAAACGAATCATCCCATCAGCAGCATTATGTGAAGGTGAATTTGGAGTTAATGGTTATTTCATTGGAGTCCCAACAGTAATTGGTTCAAATGGCATTGAAAAAATACTTGAATTTGATTTATTTCCTGAAGAACAAGAAATGTTAAATCATACTCTTTCTGCTGTTAAAAAAACTGTTTTAGAAACAAAACTCTAAACTTTTGCTATGCATGGAAATGATTATTTTCTTGAATTTGCAAAAAAAACAGCAATTTCAGCAGGAAAAATATTATTAAATCACTTTGGCAACATATCTTCAATAGAAACTAAATCTACAAATATAGACTTAGTTACTATTGCAGATTTAGAATCAGAAAAATTCATAGTTAAACAAATCAAAAATTCATTTCCAGAACATGGGATTTTCACTGAAGAAGGAACATCAAATAACAATACTTCAGAATATTGTTGGATAATAGATCCACTAGATGGAACCACTAATTTTGTACATAATTTGCCTATATTTGCAGTTGCAATTGGATTACAAAAAAATAATGAAACTATTTTAGGAGTTGTATATAATCCAGTTGCAAATAAATGTTTCTGGGCTCAAAAAAGCCATGGAGCTTTTTTAAATGAAAAATACATCAATACAACATCAACTGATACTTTAAGTAAAAGCCTATTAGTTACAGGTTTTCCTTATATTCAAGACTTTAAATGGGATAGAAATTTCAATCTATTTAAAAAGTTTTATAAACAAACTCAAGGGATAAGAAGACTAGGTGCTGCGGCTCTTGATTTATGCTTTGTAGCAATGGGAAGATTTGAAGGTTTTTGGGAACTTGAATTAAAACCTTGGGATGTATGCGCTGGGGCTATTATTGTAAAAGAAGCAGGAGGAAAAGTAACAGACTGGGATGGATCCCCCATGCCTTTTTCTGGAAAAAGAATTTTAGCTACAAATAGCCATATTCATGATGAAATGATGAAAACCCTAATTACAGAATTGCATTAACTATTATTTTTCTTAATTGTAATTTAATCTTTTTACATATTTTTTTTGAAAACCCTGTTTTTAATTCAATTTCTTTTAAATTAGCTTTTTGCATTTCTTGTAGTGAAGAAAATTCTTTCCAAAGTTTTTCAATACGTTTTTTACCCATTCCAGGAATTTCTTCAAAGATACTTGTCACCATTTTCTTTCCACGAACTTTTCTATGAAAAGTAATTGCAAAACGATGCACTTCATCTCTTATTCTTCTTAATAAATACAATCCAGGAGAGGTTTTAATTATATTTTGAGCTTCGTTTACCTCTGGCTTAAATACTTCCTCTAAACGTTTTGCCAACCCTATTACGGATACATATCCTAAGCCAAGCGCATCTAAAGCAGATTTAGCTGCAGACAACTGACCTTTCCCACCATCAATCAGTATCAAATCCGGCAATGGCTTATTTTCTTTTAATTGCCGCTTGTATCTTCTATTTATGACTTCATGCATTGATGCAAAATCATCAATTCCATGAACTGATTTAATATGAAACTTTCTATATTCTGACTTTCTAGGTTTTCCATCAATAAAACATACCATGCCAGCAACAGAGCTACTTCCTTGGATATTTGAATTATCAAACGCTTCAATACGTCTTGGAGCAATCTCCATTCCTAAATCTTCTTGTAATCGTAAAATAGGTTTAGTTAGCAATTCTTTACGTTTCAATTGTTTTATTCTCAATTCACTTAACAATAAATCTGCATTTTTTTTCGTAATTTCTAATAGTTTTCTTTTTTCACCTTTATTGGGTATAATTATTTTAACTTTTCTTTTTTTTATTTTTGAAATCCAATCTTCAAAATCCTGTTCATCATTAAAAGGATATTCAATTAATATCTCATCAGGTATATCGATAGTAGAAGAATAATACTGAAGAAAAAAATGAGCTAAGTTATATGTTTTATTTTCAGGGTCATACACCTTCAAGTTAAACTTTTCTCTACCTAAAATATGCCCATTCCTTATCCTTAAAACCAACCCAATCCCATAACTATTTTCTGATGACATCACAATTATATCTCTATCTTTAAAATCCTGACTTGCTTTTTTCTGTTTATTTGTAAAATCAGTTACAATTGTTAATTGATCACGATAACGTGCAGCATCTTCATATCTTTTATACTTACTTGCAGTGCACATCTGGCTATCTAAATATTGTTTTATTTCATGATTACGGCCTTTTAAAAAACGTTTTATTTGTAAAATCATATCTCCATATTCTTTTTCCGAAACTAATCCTTCACAAGGCCCTTCACATCTTTTTATATGATAGTCTAAACATACACTGACTTTTCCATCATAAATAAATTTATCATCTATATAATATGTGCAAGTCCTAAGAGGAAAAACTTTATGAATTACTCTTAAAATTTCACGCAAATGACCTGCATCTGTATAAGGTCCAAAATAATCATTATCATCTTTTCTTAGATTTTTATGTCTAATTATTTCAACGCGAGGAAATGGTTCTTTAGTAATTCTAACATAAGGAAATGTTTTATCATCTTTTAAAAAAACATTATAACGTGGTTTATGTTCCTTAATCAAATTTGCCTCTGTCAATAATGCTTCTACTTCATTCCTTGTAATAAACCATTCCAAATCATCAATATTCTTTACCATCACCTGAGTTTTAGAATCATTCTTATCTAATTTGTTAAAATAAGATCGAATACGATTACGAAGAATTTTAGCTTTACCAATATAAATGATTTCTCCTTTTATTCCTTTAAAAAAATATACTCCAGGAGAATTAGGGGCTTGAGAAATTTTCTGTTTTAAATTCAAAATAGAATTCAAATAAAATTTATTTTATTTTTTCTCACAAAGTTCAATAAGAATACCACCAGTAGACTTAGGATGTAAAAAAGCTATAGAAAACCCTTCTGCTCCAACCCTTGGAGCTTCATCTATAAGCTTAATACCTTTATTTTTCAAATAATCAAGAGCTGGTTGGAGATAATCTACTAATAGCGCAACATGATGCAGTCCTTCACCTTTTTTATCAATAAAATTTGAAATCGATGAATTTAAGTGCGTTGCTTGTAAAAATTCTAATTTTCCACTACCTGTATCAAAAATTTTAGTTATAACGCCTTGGTCCTCAACATTCTCACTACCAATAAATTTTATACCCAAAGCATCTGAAAATATCTCCACTATTCCTTCAATATTTTGCTTTGCAATCCCCACATGTTCAATACCAAGAATTTTAAATGGTTTTTGGCTCATAAGTAATTTCTCCTTCAACATCATAATCAAATGCTTTTATTATTTTCACATCAATAAATTCACCTATAGGTAATTTTTTATTAATTCTAATATAATTATCTACTTCAGGGGCATCACGATACGACCTTCCAATTGAGCCTCCATCCTCTCTATGCATATCAATTAAAACCTTCTCAATATTTCCTATTCTATTTTTATTTTTTTTCAAATTAATATCTTGTTGCAATAGCATTATAGCATCCATGCGCTCAGTCTTTAATTCCAATGAAACATCATCCTTTAATGATGCTCCATATGTACCTTCTTCTTCTGAATATGTAAAAACACCTAATCTATCGAATTCAATATCTTTTACAAAATCATAAAGCAATTGAAAATCTTTATCTGATTCACCCGGAAAACCAACGATAATACTAGTTCTAAGAGCTATATCCGAATTAACAGTTCTAAGAGCGTCAATACGATGACGAATACCATCGGATCCAAGACCTCGACGCATGGATTTTAATATCTTATCAGAACCATGTTGAACAGGTATGTCAATGTAAGGTACTAACCTTTCTAATTGACCAAACTGTCGTATCATTTCACGATGTAAATGGGCAGGATGAGCATAATGTAAACGAATCCATTCCAAATTATTAATATCATTTAATTTTTCCAATAGCTCATGTAATGATGATTTCGGAGAAAGATCCCAACCATAAGATGTTGTATCCTGAGCTATAACAAGCAATTCTTTTACCCCAGAATCCGCCAATCTTCTTGCTTCTTGAACATTCCAATCAATTGGCTGACTTTTTTGCAAACCTCTCATTATAGGTATGGAACAAAAGCTACAGCCATTATCACATCCC
>CAZQYT010000024.1:4656-11817 GCA_964597475.1 uncultured bacterium
AAATAATCCGGATCATCTCTTTTAAAAGATTTCCCTGTTAAATAGCTTAAAACTTCCGCATGATCATTTGTACCAAAAAATTTATCTACTTCAGGAATTTCATCTTTCAATTGTGGAGCATATCGATCAGAAAAACATCCCATCACTACTAATTTTTTAATTTTATTTGACTTTCTAAGCTCTCCTGCTTGCAATATTACATCTACGGACTCTTCACGAGCTGCATCTAAAAATCCACATGTATTTATAATTAATATTTCTGCTTCATCTGACTTTTGAACCATTTCATAATTTTCTTTTTTCAAACCACCAACCAATATTTCAGAATCAACTAAATTTTTAGCACATCCTAATGTAACCATGCAAACCTTATCTAATTTCATATTAGTCATCCACAACCTCTTTTTCCTTACTAATCAATGCTTTAAGATATTCCTCTTTATCAAAAGGAACCAAATCATCCACTTGCTCTCCAACACCAATAAAATATACATGGATATTTAATTCTTTCATAATTTGCAATGCAATTCCTCCTTTAGCCGTACCATCCATTTTAGTTAAAATGATACCAGAAATAGGAATTATTTTAGAAAATTCTCTAACTTGCTGAATGGCATTTTGACCTGTATTGGCATCAATTGTCATCAAAACATCAATTTCAGATGACAACCTATATACAACTCTATAAATTTTTTCAAGTTCCTTCATTAAATTTAAAGAATTATGAACACGACCTGAAGTATCTACTATGATTCTATCTCGCTCTTTTGAAATACCACTTGATACACCATCATAAGCAATAGATGCAGGATCCATACTTTTTTCATTTGACACCAAATGAAGATTTAATCTTTTTGACCAAATCTGAATTTGATCTACTGCAGCTGCTCGATATGTATCTGCTGCAACCAAGCTAACCTTTTCACCTTTATTTGCAAAATAACCTCCTAATTTTGCAGCAGATGTCGTTTTACCACTTCCATTAACACCAACCAATAAAATTATACTATGCAAATGACCCTTGGGGGCCATGTTTTTCAATAAATCTAAAATTGAATTCATAAATCTATCTACAAGAGATGTTTCCTTATCAGCTGCTAACTGTAAATCTTCAATTATTTTTTCTGTAAGTTCCCATCCTAAATCTGCGTTTAAAAGTAATTCTTCCATTTTTTCAACATCATTTACATCTAAATATGTTTTTCCTGATAGGGCTAAAAATAATTTATTTATATTTTTACGTGTTTTAGTAAGACCTAAAATAGTTTTTTTAAAAAAAGATATCATAATACTTCTAATTTTTTAAAAAATTTAAGATATCTTTTAAAATATTCCATTGTACTAATTATAAAAATGAAACAAGAAATAAAATAAAATAACCATGGGATAACTACAGAAATCCCTAATGCCTCATAGAACATAAACAATGCCATCATTAATGTAGAAATTCCCATAAACCATTTTCCAGATAAATTAGATTGAAATACTTCCTCTTGATAAAAGACTAAATAAATACCAATAATAATCAACAATGTATCCCTTAAAGCTAAAATAACAAAAAATAATAAAAAAGGTAATTCAAATGTTATGATTAAATAAATTGCAACTATCATCATACATATTTTGTCAGCAACTGGATCAATCAATTTTCCAAAATTTGTTATTTCATCAGCCTTTCGAGCAACATACCCATCTAAAAAATCAGAAATAACAATAATCAAAATAATAAAAAAAGCAGATATTAACTTATTTGCATCCAAAAATAACAATAATGGAATAGATAAAATTATTCTACTAATACTAATAAAATTTGCAAGAGTCATTATACGATCTTGCCTGGATTGCAATCTCTTTTTCATTATTTATTTAAAAATCAGCCTTATTACTATTTCATTCTATTTATATTAAATGTCAATATTGAAATCAACGCTTTTTTATATGGTGAATCAGGAAATATATCCAATTCTTTTTCCGCCTCATTGGATAAACGTTTAATTTGCTTTTCGGCAAAATCTACCCCACCTTCATCTATAATTAATTTTTTTATAGCTTTTATATCAGAACGATTTAAATGATGTTTCAACTTACGTTTTAATTTATTTAATTCACTTTTAGAAAGCTTGTTAAAAATATGAATTAAGGGTAAAGTCTGCATATTTTTTTTTAAGTCAAATATAGTAGGTTTACCAAGTTCATTGACATTGCCAATTATATCTAAGAGATCATCTCTAATTTGAAAAACCAAACCAAATTTTTCACCAAACCGAGACATAGCTTTGTACTTCACAGAATCTTCAATAACAGTTATACAACCTAATTCACATGCTGCAGAAAATAATGATGCTGTTTTATCACTTACCATTTCATAATAAATGTGCTCATTCATTTCTTTTTTAATTACTTTTTCTATTTGAAGAATTTCACCTTGACTTAATCTTTCAGCTGTTTGAGATAAAATGTTCAATGCATTAAAATCTTTAATTTCTATCATATTTGTCAAGGCTTTTGAAAACATATAATCTCCAACAAGAATTGCAATCTTATTTTTCCATACTCGATTTATTGATGGCCATCCTCTTCTAATCATAGAATCATCAACAACATCATCATGCATTAAAGTTGCTATATGAATCATCTCAATCAATGATGCTGCTTTGAATGTATTATTATTTGGCTTTCCACATAAATTTGCAGACAAAATACACAGTGCTGGACGTAATTGCTTTCCTTTTCTTTTTGAAATATAATTTATTACTGTATTAATTAATTTTACATTGGATTTTAAAGAGTCTTCATAAAATACATTAAATCTATCCATATCATTAACAATACACTCTATCATTGATTTTTGTAACATAGTTTTCATTTAAATATCTTTTGGTTTTAATATTCTACTAATTAAAATACTAAACTCATATAGCAATAAAAGAGGAATCACAATAATAATCTGACTTAAAGGGTCTGGCGGAGTCAAAATAGCTGACATAACAAGCAATATAACAATAGAAATTTTTCTATAATATCTTAAAAAAGCAGGAGTTAAAATACCAATCCTTGTTAAAAAAATAGAAATAATAGGCAATTGAAATAAAAGTCCACAACCTAAAATTAACCAAAGAACATATATTAAATAACTTTCAAGTGTAAAATTATAATTAACTGGAATTGTACTTGAAATTAAAGAAGTAAAAAAAGCTAAACTATATGGGACTATGAAATAAAATGCAAATGATATTCCAATTAGAAAAAAAAATGATGAAAATAATATTATAAAAAAAATTGAATACCCATACTCTCCTTCAAAAGCAGGAGAAACAAATTTCCAAAATTGAAATAATAATAAAGGCAATCCAATAATTATGCCACCAAATAAGGAAACAGATAATTTAATAGAAAACATACTTGTTATCTTCAAGACTTGAAGATTCATATTTATATCTAACGAATGTGTTGGTAATAATAATAATCGGATTATTTCATCACTAATAAAATAAGCAATAAATGCGCCAATCAATATTATTATCATTGATTTTATAATACGCCATCTCAATTCTTCTAAATGCTCAAGAAAAGACATATCAAAATCAATTTGAGACAATTTTTAACAACTCCTCAGAAAATACAAATGGCGACATTCTTTTTCTTTGATTCTTTCTCATTTCATTATCTAAAAGAGAAAGTTTATATTCATCCCAAAATTTTTCTTCAAAATCTTTATTTATATAGGACTTAAGCCTTCTAAGATACCTTTGATCAATATTCTTATCATAATTACCAAATTTATTAATAAACTCTAAATGAGAATTAATTTTCTTAATCAACTCATCAATATTTTTTCCTTCAGTCGCTATAGTTTGCACAATAGGTGGTTGCCAACTATCTTGAGACACAGAAATTGTTGATAATAAATTTTTTAAGGATATATCTAATTTATTTGATCCTGGCCTATCAGATTTATTTATCGCAAAAATATCTCCTATTTCCATTAATCCTGCCTTTATCATTTGAATTTCATCCCCAGATTCTGGAACCAAAACTACAATCACAGTATCAGTAGCATTAATCACATCTAATTCAATCTGACCAACTCCAACAGTTTCATATATAATTATATCATAGCTTGCTGCATCAAAAATATCTCCAACCTCTTCAGCACATTTGGCTAACCCTCCTTGTCCTCCTCTACTTGCCATACTTCGAATATAAACACCCTTATCAGAAAAATGTTTTACCATTCTTATTCTATCTCCAAGAACAGAACCTCCTGAAAATGGGCTAGTAGGATCAATTGCAATAATTGCAACTTTTTTACCATTTTTTCTATATAAAGAAATTAACTGATCTGTCAATGAACTCTTTCCAGAACCTGGAGGACCTGTCACACCTAATCTATATGCATTTCCCGTATATTGATATAAATCAGATAGCAATTCATTTCCTTTAGCAGTTTCATTTTCAACTAATGAAATTGCCTTTGAAATTGAAATCTTAGATTGTGCCCGGATTGACTGAATTAAGTCGGATGACACTGAGATTTAATAAATTTATGAAATGTTAAACAGTTTTATCAAATAAACGCTTAAAAAAAGCATAGTCAGGAATCACTACAGTATGACCAACTTTAGTTATCATATGTCTATCTTCAAAAAGTTTAAGAACACGAGAGACAGTTTCCCTAGAGGTTCCTGACATATTTGCAATATCTTGTTGAAAAGGTAATTTCTCAATTGTAACTTGCCCTTTTCTAATCACCCCCATATCTTCTGCTAAATTAAGAACTGAAACACCAATTCTGTGCTCAGCATCAGATAAAGACAATGCTTCAATTTGTTGATCTGATTTTCTTAGCCTCTTTGCTAATTCACCCATAAGAGCAAATGAGATTTTAAAATTCCTTCTTAACAAATTTAAAAATTCACTCTTTTGAATAGCCAATAATTCACAATTTTCTTGCGCTAAAGCATTAGCTGACCTAGCCTCACCATCTAAAATTGCCATTTCTCCAAATATTTCACCAGGTCCTAATAAAGATAAAATAACTTCCTTACCCTCATCATTAACTCTAGTTATTTTTACTGTACCTGATAAAATTATAAATATAATATCTCCAAATTCTTCTTCAAGAATAACCATACTATTTTTTGGATATTTTCTTGGAGTACAGCTCTGTTCTACTGCAGATAATTCATCATCATCTAAATCTAAAAAAAGTGGCACAGAATTTAATGAAGTTATTGACATTATATAATTTCCCTTTAATTATGAAATAAGAACTTTTTCATTACTAGTAAAATTAGGACATTAATTTGAATTAACAAAATCATAGAAAAGTATTTTTATATTAATATGTTAGTGT
The DNA here is from genome assembly GCA_964597475.1 of uncultured bacterium. GTDB lineage: Bacteria > Fidelibacterota > Marinisomatia > SCGC-AAA003-L08 > D37C17 > JAYZCM01. Next base: position 10,013 of record CAZQYT010000024.1, read on the forward strand.
CTAAAATAAAAAATTCTTTAAATTACATAGTTTCAATTTAACATAATTAAATATAAAAAATGGGTGCATCTGGATCAACATTAAAAAGAGTTAGACAGTCAATAAAAAATAATTTACGTAATCGTCATTATAAGTCAATGATGAGAACGGCCATCAAAAACGTTCTAAAAGCGGATAAAAAAGACGCACCAGAACTTCTTAAAAAGGCTATATCAACTATTGACCGTGTTGCAACAAAAGGAATAATCCATAATAATAATGCTGCAAGGCATAAATCAAAAATATCAAAACACGTAAATAATCTTTAGTACAATTAATGTCCTAATCTATTGAGGCTTTTGATAATTTGGTGATTCTTTTGTTATATGAATATCATGTGGATGGTTTTCTTTCATTGCAGCGCTAGTAATTTGAATAAACTTTGCTTTTTTATGAAATTCTAATATGGAAGAAGCTCCACAATACCCCATTGAACTTCTAACTCCTCCAATAAGCTGATGAATTGTTTCTTTTACTGCACCTTTATAAGGTACCATTCCTTCAATCCCTTCAGGGACTAATTTTTTATTTTCAGTACCTTCTTGAAAATATCTATCTTTACTTCCATCACTCATTGCAGCGACAGACCCCATACCTCTAAATGATTTAAAACTACGACCTTCCCATAAGATCATCTCACCAGGGCTTTCATCAGTTCCAGCTAAAATCCCTCCTAACATCACTGCCTCAGCACCTGCAGCAAACGATTTGGCTATATCTCCAGAATAACGCATTCCACCATCAGATATAATAGGAATATCTTTTTTTGAAGCATATTCATAAACTTCCTGAACAGCTGTTAATTGTGGTACTCCAACCCCAGCGATCATACGAGTTGTACAGCTAGAACCAGCGCCAATACCAACTTTTATGGCATTTACTCCAGCATCAATCAATGCCATAGCACCATCTTTTGTAGCAATATTTCCAGCTATCAAATCAATAGTAGACACTTTAGTTTTTATCTTTCTTATTGCGTCAATAACTCCTTTTGAATGGCCATGCGCAGTATCTATAACTATAACATCAACATGAGATGAGACTAAGGCTTGTACGCGATCAATAATATCATCAGATACTCCAATAGCAGCAGCAACTAATAATCTCCCATGCTTATCTATAGCAGCATTAGGATGATGCTCTTTTTTTAAAATATCTTTGACTGTAATTAAACCACACAGAGAACCTTTATTATCTACTACTAATAATTTTTCTATTTTATACTTTTGCAACACTACTTTTGCCTCTTCCAAGGTAGTTCCCTTTTTAACAGTTATTAGTTTTTCACTAGTCATCCGATCAGAAACTTTTAAATCTAAATTGTTTTCAAAACGAATATCACGATTTGTCAAAATACCAACTAATTTTCCATTATCCACAATCGGCACACCAGAAATATGAAAATGATTCATTATGTCTAACGCATCTCTAATTGTTTTTTTAGAATCAATCGTTATAGGATCCATTATCATTCCGCTTTCAGAACGTTTAACCCTATCTACTTCTAAAACTTGCTGATCAATTGAAAGATTTTTATGAATAACACCTATCCCTCCTTCTCTTGCCATGGCAATGGCCATTTTACTTTCTGTAACAGTATCCATTGCAGCACTAATTATTGGCACATTCAAAATTATAGAATTTGTAAGTCTAGATTTCATTTCCACTTGCCTAGGTAAAATACTAGATTGTTGAGGTTCTAATAATACATCATCAAAAGTCAATCCATTTTTATATTTCATAATTTTATTTCAATTCTATTTTAT
>CAZQYT010000025.1:0-224 GCA_964597475.1 uncultured bacterium
AAAAAATAATTTTTCTGATATGCTACAGGCAATGACGTTGTACTAACATCAGCTCCTACAAATTCAAAGTCTTGCTTTATCTCAATGGTATTAGTTCTATAAGTAGGCTTCAAACCAAAGCCAAATGCATTATTATTCCCAAGAGGAAATAATACAGAAAAATGAGTTAAATTATGTTGAAACTGTTGAGAATATGATGGAATTTTTAATAATAAATTTGGAAT
>CAZQYT010000025.1:234-5731 GCA_964597475.1 uncultured bacterium
CCAAAATTAATGGAAAAACGAGTATAAGAAGTTTTCCATAAAGATGATGGAGAGCATAATGAAATTTCATATTTATTACCTGAATAAAAAGTCCCATTACCAAGACCAATTGTTGACACATCTTGATTGCCAATAAATTCACCAGCACCATAAAGTGGCAAACCAGTTGCTTGTGGAAAACAAATACTAATAAATATTAATAAAAAAAAGGTTTTCATTCCCAATACATCAATCTAATCTTGGGATTCTTGCTGTGATCATTATTTCCCAAATCATTATATATAATCATTTTAGAATAATTATATAATTCACCATCAGTTTTAATTGTAAAATTATTAAAATCCCCATAATTCTTGTTTTGGAATCCTCTTAATATATTCCCAATAGGAAAAATCATTGAATCAATAGAAGAAGTAACATAATAAGAATTTAAGGAAATAAACTCTTCAGATGAATCATTATATCCTAAATGCAAAATCATACCATCATCATGAATCATTGAGCTGTTTTTATCAATATGTAATACTAAATGAGAAAAATCATGGCTTAAATTTCTTTCTTGATTTTCTAAAAATAGCCCTAATGAATTCCCATCTTCATCGTTAAAATATAAATCAATAGATAAATCATTAGAAAAATTAATTTCCAAACCATTCTCATTATGTATTTCATAATTAGATAATGTTAAATCTTCAAACAAATTATCATCACCATAATATGAAATAGAATAATCATATTCTTTCAAACTGGAAATTTTTTCAAAGGGAATATGATTTAATTTAAACTGAAGCCCTTTTAATGCAATATTAGTTTGGATTCCAAACTTAACTGACAATACATCTCCACTCTTTATTATTTCAGTAATCCATAATGAAATATCATTATCAAATTGATTTGTAAATGAAACAGGTTGATTTTGCATTTCATATTCATAAATATTTTCACCAAGCTCTGGATATACTGTATTAGCAACATAAAAAGCTTCCAATGAATCAGGAATCCCATCTAAACCCCAATCATAAAACATTTCACCTTCGCCTTCTTCCCATATACCATCACCATCATCATTCCATATATGTTTATTATCACCTTCAGTGCCAATTGATGTTTCTGAATCCCAATTATCACCATTTGGATCAATAATATAATCATCAGAAGAATCCATATCCTGGCAATCATTATCTAAACCACAGTCACTAAATTCACCATCTCCATCAAATTTATTATTATTTTCTGTTCCATATTCATTATAACCTGGTTCATCATTATTAAATAAGCCATCTGTTCCCGTATCTTTAAATGGTTCTCCTGGATCCCATTCACCACTATTTTCCGTGTCATCATCATCTTCAAAATTTGTTAAAGATGACGGGAGCCCATCTGACCCCCAATCAAAAAATGGTTCTCCTGGGTCATATACACCATTACCTTCAGTTAATTGTGAATCATTTTCATTCCAATCATCTTCATTAGGATCAAACAAATAATTATCTTCATTAGGGTCGTTGCCTACAATGTAATCTAAATTAAGCTCACTTAAACATCCACCCTCACCATCTTCAAATTCATCTACACATCCATCTTTACCAACATCTTCCCACTTTTCGCCTTCGCCTTCTTCCCATATACCATCACCATCATCATCCCAATCAAGCTGACCATTCCCCTCACTACCAGCGCTATTATAAATAGTAACAGACAAACCACAATCCGAATTTATTCCCGTCTCTAAACTATCAGGGCAATTATCTAGTCCATAATCAAACCATCTTTCCCCTTCTCCATTATCCCATTTACCATTATAATTTCCATCAATCCAATCAAGTCTTGCATTCTTTTCTGTGCCGGTTGTATCATTCATACTCCAATTATCACCCATCGGGTCTTCATCAGTAATAAATCCAACAGCATTAGAAAGATAAAATTGAATTGAATCTAAATCTAAAGTTTCATCAATCTTCAAATCAATTTTCAAAAAATCTAATTGAATATTTATCTCATCAGTAATGATATTTGAATTTATTTCCAAATCCTCATAAACAATTGGAGAATTGATTTGATCAGAATTTTTAAAATCAAATGCATAAATCATACCCCATTGTGATTCCTCAATATCATTAATAACATACGGGTCTTCTAAATTGTCTATAGAAAAATTAGGAGATGACAACCAATTAACATCCATTATTGAGAAGGCATTAACATAGGAAGTGTCATTTTCATTCATTATATATTTCATTTTCAATGAAGGCTTCAATGATGTATTCCCCACATCAGATGAACGAAATTCTATAAATTGCTCAACATCTAATTCAATAGGCGAATAAGATATTCTAATCCCAATATTTTCATCTAAACAAATTTCTTCCATAAGATCAGGATTATGATTAAATAAATCAATTTCAATTTCATTTTTTGATAATTCAAGAAATTCATCTAAAATTATAACACTACTATTATCTAAATCTTCTAATTGCTGATCCATCTCATCATAACTTAATTCAATTCCCTTTAAAAGAGTTATTTCTAATGATTCTTTCTCAATAGCATATTCACTCGCATCATCTATGATTAAATCTGTAATAGTTTTTATTGCCAATTTGAATTTTTCAACTGTTTGTGAATTGCAAAAATCATGAGAACTTAAAATATCTACTTTAATATTAATAAATGTCTCCGCTAAATTTCCATCATCTAAAATTCCCGCATATAAACGAGGACTATTTAACTGTTGATTTTCTTGACTTTGTATTGTTTTGGATAAAACTTGATCTACTAAAAAACTTTTTTGTTTTAATTCATTATCAGTCAAATTATTTAAACCTACAAATGGTTCAGATTCACAACTAAAATAAAAAAAACAAATACCAAGTAATAATACTGAAAGAAAATTATTTTTCAGATAAAGATACATATTAAAAATATTAAAGATTTTTACATGCACCTTCAATCATATTAGAAATTTGTTTCCAATCATCAAGTGAAGGATTCTTGGGAATATCAATAACCATATGATTGGATGATTCAAATTTTTTAAAAAGATTTTGTTGCTTTTTCATCTTATTTAATAATTGATCAGATTCATAGTTTAATGCAATGGTTAAATCTGCATTATCCATTGCTTCAATATGGACATCTATTTTATTATCAGATTGGGTAACATCTAAATCAAACATATCATATATAGCTTTTGAATACTTTCTATAATTATTAACTGAATGAATTAAATAAACAGATTTAATTTTTGAATAAAAATCATCTTTAGAAAAATTTTGTTTTAATATTGGAGGTAAAATGCCTGTTTGCCAATCATTACAAATAATTACATCTGGCTTCCAAAATAATGATTTGAGATTTTGTAAAGCAGCTTGATTAAAAAAAGAAAATCGCAAATCAAGATCACTAACAACACGACCATTTCTAGCCTTATAAATCAACTCCGTCAACTCTTTATAAAATAAATTATTTTCCATAAAATAAACCTGTACTCTTGTCTCAGGTATAAAAGCAGATTTCATATTTATTATATGTTTTTTATCATTAAAAATTATGGGTAAATCTTTCAAACGAATCACTTCTCTTAAAATATATTTACGTTCACTAATAAATCCATATTTAGGCTGAGATACTCTAATGTCAACATCATTTTTCAAATTTAAACGATTTGTAAATTTTCTAGAAAAATTTGCCAAAGAATATGATTCGCAAAAAGGTGCAATTTCAGCTGTTAAATAAAATAATTTTAATGACATAATTTCCTTAATATTGATTTATATAGTTTTTAGCTCTAACATAATATTCGCTGTTAGGATATGAATTGATTAATTTTTTAAATTCAATGATTGCTTCATCAATTTTTCCAATATTCATATAGCACAAACCTATTTTAAATTGAGCATCATCTCCCTTATTTGTATCAGAAAAAGAAAACACTTTTCTAAACTCATTAATACTCTTTTCATAATTTATTAATGCATAATATATCTCACCAATCCAATATTGGCAATTATCTGCCAAATCATGTTTTTTATTAACATGAATTAAAAAGCTAAATCCATTCAAACTATTTTCCCATTCAGCATTTTGATAATCAGCAAGTGCATCAATATATTTTTGTGTATATTCTTCATCTGTTATTTGAGGAACTAAATTTATTGATTTATTATTTTCTAAATCATTTATTTCCTGAAAACTTAACAATAATGAAGAAATTTTATTTTCCATCATAACCATATCAGTCATTATTTCAAAATACAAACTATCCGTATAAAAGGTTCTATCTTCTAATATTTGAATTTTTTTCTGAATTTTATTTAATATATTCAAATAATCCTGTTCAATAACATTATTGTCATATTTATTTATAATTTCTTTATTATTTACATAATTACTATCAATCAATCTAGAATTAATATCTAATTGTGCCTGCATTAAAAGAATTTTTTTTTCAAGATTTATAAGCATTCCATTAGTGTTTTCATTTTTCAACACTTTAGAGTCAGAGCTTGACCTAGGTTCTGGCTTTTCAGAATTTCCTTGACATCCAACAGTAATAATAATAATAAATAAAACTAATGATTTTATTTTAAAATTATTCTTAGCATTAATAATAATATGTAACATCTATAAATAAAATAAAATTTATGTTTTAAAAGGGGGGGCTATTTTACGATAAATTATATTTTTTATCAAATTATAATACTATATATTTTGATTAATCATATTATTTCCCAAACCTAGAATTAAAAAGCATGTCAACATAAAAGAACCGCCATAACTTAAAAATGGGACAGGCAAACCTGTTACAGGGAATAAACCTACCGTCATACCCATATTAACTATCAAGTGAATAAATAAAATACTTGAAAAACCAATTAAACTTAAAGAAAAAAATCTATTTGAAATTGTTTCAGCATAACTAATAAAGCAATAAAAAATAAATGAAAAAGAAATAAGTAAAATAATTATGCCAAACAACCCCAATTCTTCACCAATGACCGAGACAATAAAATCAGTATCACGTACAGGCAAAAACCTTAATTGTGTTTGAGTCCCACTCCCCAAACCTTTTCCCCAAAAACCACCTGAGCCAATTGCCGTCATAGATTGAATTATTTGATATCCAGCCCCTTGAGGGTCACTCATTGGGTTTAATAAAGTAAGAATTCTATCTCTTTGATGTGGATATAAAATGCTATTCCAAATAAATGGAGATAAAATGCCGCAAAAAATATTTAATAAAAAATTCATCGATGCATAAAACACCTTAGGACGATTTACATAAATAATTATAATGAAAATCAACATCCATATAGAAAAATAAGTTAAATCAAAAGCAGAAATTATACTCAAAAAAGGTGCAATTATAGAAAATAAATGAAATGGTCTCACTCCTCCCCAATATAACATTGGCAGAACTATAAAAGCATAAACTATTGCAGTACCAAAATCAGGTTGTATGAAAATAATAAAACAAGGCACTAGAGCTATGCTCAAA
>CAZQYT010000025.1:5741-9597 GCA_964597475.1 uncultured bacterium
AACTTAATAGGATTTATTTTTCCTTGAAAATCTGAAATAAAACGCGCTAAAGTAAAAACTAATAATAACTTTCCTAATTCTGAAGGTTGAAAAGAAAAGCCACTAATAACAATCCATCTTTGAGACCCTCCAATGATAGGCATAAAAAGAGTACTGGCCATAATTATCATAATTAACAAATATAAATGATATGCATATTCATGTAAAAACTGAATTCTAAACCACTGAGTAATAAAAAACATCAATATGCCAAGCATTATCCAAATTAGCTGTCTCGTGAAAGTAGAAGTCAAAAATGATGATTCCAAATTTGTATTTTTCAATGTCAAACAACTAATAATTATAATTATCCCTATAGGAATAATTATTCGCCAACTGAAATATAATTTATCATACTCATTCTCTTTAATAAATTTAAATATTTTTTTTGAAATGCTCGCTCCTTCTATAGAGCCCTTACCACCATTTTCAACTAAAACAGACAAAGAAATAATAGGGGTACCATCAATTTCCATATAACCAGCAAACCAAGAATGGTCATCACCATGAGGATTTTGAGCAGTACCCGTTTTACCAAAAACATCAACATTTTCTACACTTGCTAATTTGCCTGTCCCATTATCATCATTTACTACACTCCACAATGCTTCCTGTAAAAATTTCCATGTAGTTTTTTTTAATGATAATTCCATTTTTTCAGATTTTATATTTTTATTTATTATTGGATTATAAGTTGAACCTTCACTAGCAATAATATTCATCATTAATGCTACTTGAATCGGAGTAACCAAAATATCACCCTGCCCAATTACAAAAGTCAATAAACTACCTTTAGACCATCCAAATCGTCCATATTTTTTATTCATATAACCTTCATCAGGCACATTCCCTTTTTTTTCACCAAGTTGATCTATCCCTGAGATAGAACCAAAACCAAATTTTCTTGCCATTTCAGTCCAATCATCAAATGATAATTGCTGGATAAGTTTATAAAAATATATATTACATGAATTAATGATTGCATTTTTCATATCAACTTCTCCGTGTCCTTCAGAATTCCAACAACGAAAAACTCTATCACCTAATTCATAATCACCGTTACAATCAATTTTCCAATTTTTACTAACAGAGCCTTTTTCTAAAGCTAAAGCTGCAGCAATCAATTTCATCGTACTACCTGGGGGGTATAATCCTTGAATAACTCTATTTAAAAGTGGAAACCTTTTATCATCATTCCATTTTCTCCAAATATTTTTTGGCACAGGGCCTATAAAAGAATTTAAATCATAATCAGGTGAAGATAAATATGCCAAAACTTCTCCTGAAAGAGGATCCATGCAAATTACTGCGCCTTTTTTATCAACTAATAATGATTCAACATAATACTGTAACTCACTATCTATACTTAAATAAATATCTTGTCCAGGCTTAGGCAAAATAGATGGCATCTCATCAATCAACCCATGGTCTATTCCATAAATATCAACTAAATGGAACTCAGCTCCATCCACACCCCTTAATATTGATTCATAATATTTTTCAATTCCACTAAAACCAAAAATATCTCCTAATTTATAATCATCATTCAACTTATTAGGTTGCTCTGTCAATGTACGCAAATAACCCAGAACATGAGTCAACCTTGCATCATTAGGGTAAACTCTAACGGGGGATTCTTCAAATATCATGCCAGGCAAATCTAATTTATTTTCTTCTAACCTTGATCTAACTTCAAAATTTATATGTCTATTTATTATATATGGACGAAATCTATAAAATGATTTTTTTTTCTTATTAATACTTGTAGACAATTCTTCTCTTGAAATAGATAATTCATTAAAAATAATATCATAGTTGAATTTCTCTGTAACATCAAATGGGATAATAGCTAAATCATAAATTTGCAAATTATCTACTAATGGCTTGCCATTTCTATCATATATAATTCCTCGAGGAGCATGCAAGGATATTTTTCTAACACTATTTGCACCTGCTCTTTCTTCAAATTTCTGATGATTATATATTTGTAAAAAAACAAACCTACAAAATATGATTAACATAAAAATTAAAAAAAATATTTGAAGAAAATTGTGTTTAGTAATAATCAATAATTACTCTTATTTCAAAATACCATCATGCATAATAGTTTTATCAAAAAACAAAAGAATACAAAAACACAATATGGCTTGACAAAGAATTATTTTAATAAAAAATATTTTACTTATCATTAATCCATTCATAGAAATAAAATAAAAAAATGTAAAATGTAAAATGTAAATAATAAAAATTATGAATAAACGAAACCTTATACTCCAAATAGAATGATATAATGCTAAAGAACCAAGAATAAAACCCATAATTGATTTAATCAAAGACATAATACCAAGCAATTCTAATTGAGTAGAAAAATCTTGAAAAAAACCAAATAAAAAACCAAATAAAATTGCTTTAAACCTACCATAGTAAAACCCAATATATGTTAAAAAAATAATTAAAACATCTGGAACAACAGTAAAACCTTCAATATTTATAATAGGAATAAATAATTGAATAATAAGAGCAGAAAACAATAAAATGAATGATCTTATTAGCTTTGCAGGAATCATAACATTATAAAAACAAAATCAAGGTCAGTAATTGAACCTAAAATTTCTACAATTATATTTTGAAAAGGCTTTTCAATTTGATTACTAATAGAAACAATCCTAGCTACAGGTATATTGTCAGGATAAATTTCAGAAATACCTGAAGTATAGGCAATATCTCCTATTTTCAATGGAGTTGTTTTTCTAACTCCTTCTAAAATACCATACTTACCATGAGTAGGCATAAAAATACCTAAAGTTCTTTCTTCTCCTACTCTAATTGAGACTCTAATATTTTTATCAGTAATTAGTTGAATTAAGGAAGCATGGTCATTAATTAAAATAGTCTTACCGAGCAAACCATTTTCATCCATAACTGGTAAATTATTTGTTAAACTATCTAATAAACCCATATCAATAATTATAGTTTGATTAGTAATACCAAAATGATAATTAACAACATTTGCAGTTCGATAATTAATAACCTGATCATCGGCAAAATTTAATAAATCTTTTAATCGTTTATTCTCTTGACGATAGCTCTCTAATTCAGAATTGATAAGTGAAAGTTGAACTAATTTATTTTTTAATAATACATTTTCTTCTTTTATGCTAAAAATATTTCTATACCAAGAAATAGGGGAGGAAATCTTACTGGCAGTCCATGATAATTGTATTTTTAACTCTTCAATTTGCGGCGATGTATTTGATAATAAAATTACAAGAGATATTAAAGAAGTTACAAATAAAGCCAGAATATCCTTGTTAATGTAAGAAATTCTGGTTTTAGACATTAAGGTTGAATTAAAACTTCTTTAAATTTCTTAATGTCTTCTAATACTAAACCAGTACCTTTCACAACTGACAACAATGGATCTTCCGCAACATTTACAGGCAAATTAGTTTTATTTCTAATATGCACATCAAGATTTTTCAATAATGCACCACCTCCAGTTAAAATTATACCAAAATCTATAATGTCAGATGAATGCTCAGGTGGAGTTTTGTCTAATGCATTTCTAATTGCAGTAGTAATCTGAAAAATAGTCTCAGATAATGCCTGCCTAATTTCATCAGAAGAAACTTCAATCGTCTTAGGAATACCTGTAATCATATCTTGACCTTTAACTGAAATTTTTTGCCCAGAATGTCTCACCGCAGAACCCACTGTACATTTAATATCTTCCGCAGTTCTTTCTCCAATACCTAATTTGTGCTGGTCTTTAAACCAATCAACAATTGCCTTCGTTTGTTCATCTCCAGCTATTCTA
>CAZQYT010000025.1:9607-11745 GCA_964597475.1 uncultured bacterium
GTCTCAATAGTACCTATACCATTTAAAGAAATAACAGCAATCTCAGTAGTTCCTCCGCCTATATCCACAATCATATTTCCAATTGGCTTACTAACATCAATACCTATTCCAATTGCAGCAGCCATAGGTTCTTCAATAAGATAAACTTCACTAGCATTTGCATGTTCAGCAGACTCCATAACCGAACGTTGTTCCACATCGGTCACACCAGAAGGAATACAGATCACAATTCTTGGCCGTGCTATTCTACTAAGTTTTATTTTGCGAATAAAACCACTTATCATTGCATCTGTCATCTTATAGTCAGCAATAACACCATCTTTTAATGGTCTAATTGTTTCAATTCCACTATGAGTTCTACCAACCATTTCTCTAGCTTCATTTCCAACTGCAATAATTTCACCATTTACAACATTTTTTGCAACTATGGAAGGCTCATTTAATACTATACCCTGACCTTTAATCCATACTAAAGTATTAGCAGTTCCTAAATCAATAGCTATATCACCTGTAACAATATTTCTTAAATTTGCAACCCCTAGCATCTTAATGAAAAAAATGCCTAAAACCAGTAAAACCCATGGCAACCCCCAATTTATTTGCAGTTTTTATTATTTCTTCATCTTTAATTGATCCCCCAGGCTGAATGATACTTGAGACTCCTACTTCAGATGCCAATTCTACACAATCTGAAAAAGGGAAAAATGCATCAGAAGCCATAATTGAACCATGTAAGTTTAATCCATTATCAGCCACTTTTTTTATAGCTATTTTTACTGAATCTATGCGTGACATTTGTCCTGCGCCTACACTTAATAACTGATTTTTATCAGAAAAAACTATGGCATTTGATTTCACATGACGTACTAATTTCCAACCTAAATCCATTGCTTTCATATCATTATCAGTAGGTTTTTTATTCGTAACTATTTTTAAATCATTAAAATTAAAACTATTATAATCTTTATCTTGCAATAAGTATCCTCCTGCAACAGATTTCATTGTAGTCATACCATTATTTCCATCATTAACCGAAATTAAACGTAAATTTTTCTTTTTTTGAAGTATTTCCATTGCTTTTGATGAAAATGATGGCGCAATAATACATTCTAAAAAAGGCTTTATTAATTCATTTGCTACCTGTTCATCTACAGCTTTATTAAAACCAACAATTCCTCCAAAATAACTAATCGGATCAGAAGACACCGCTCTTAAAAATGCATTTTTTAAATTTTTATCAATACCAAAACCACAAGGGTTTGCATGCTTTATTATTGAACAAGCTGGCAAGTCAAATCCTTGTGCAATTGAATATGCAGATTCCATATCCATAAAATTATTGTAAGATAATTCTTTGCCATGATGTTGTTTCCAATTTGGAGAATTATTTGGCTCAATATAAAATCCAGCTTTTTGATGTGGATTCTCACCATATCTCAAATCCATTGATTTCTCTAAATTTATATTAATTTTTTCAGGTAATCCCACATTTTCCGGCATAAAATAATTATAAATTTCTGATTCATATTGAGAAGTTAATGCAAAAACTGATATTGCCATTTTCTGTCTGAAATCAATGGCTATATTTCCATTATTACTTTTAAAGGTTTTTATAAAATCTAAATAATGCTTTTTATCACACAATGGAACTACAGAATGATAATTTTTTGCTGCAGCACGAATCATTGAGGGGCCACCAATATCAATAAACTCAATGGCTTTTTTAAAAGTTAATTTTTTTTGAACAGCTTCTTTAACAAATGGATAAAAATTTACTACTACTAAATCTATCTCTAGTCCATGTAATTTTTCTAAATCATGAAGATGGTTTACATTAGATCTATCTGCAAGAATTCCTCCAAAAACTTTTGGATGCAAAGTTTTAACACGCCCATCCATTACAGCCCCACTGCCAGTCAAATGGCTAATCGAAGTAATATCTAAACCATGGTCTTCAAGAATTTTCTTATTTCGACAAGTTGATAGGATTTCAATGTTGTTTTCTGATAAAAATTGTCCTAATTCAACAATTCCATCTTTATCCCATACACTTAATAAAGCTCTTTTAATTTTCAATTTTAATCTCCGTTAAATAATTATTGTGTCCAAATAATCTATCCTCACAAAATGCTTTAATT
>CAZQYT010000026.1:0-5651 GCA_964597475.1 uncultured bacterium
ATGAATGGAAATGAAATTTGGAATTCAGGTGGAGTTGACACTTATATGTTTTCTCAAGTAAAGGATAATGTTTTCTTAGGTAATGCCAATCTTCCGCCACATTTTAAAGGTGAATTAGGCGTAGAGTTTGACGTGGAAAAAGGAATCACATGGGAACAACCCACATATGGAGATACAGATGAATTTTTACAACACGAAATTATCAAATTGCCAAATGGTAACTACATGGGATTTGTCATTGTTTATTTAGATCATTTTGTTCCTAATTCAAATGACTATCCCCAAATACCTGGAGAATGGGATTTCCCATTTGAAAATGATATACCTGGATTTTCTGATAGTTTTGATTATCCGTGGACATGGAAAAGTGAACGTATTGTTGAATGGGATACTGATGGTAATGAAGTTTGGAGCTGGAACCCTTTTGATCATTATGATTTAAATAATTTTGATTACATAAGTGGTTTTTGGGAAAAAGCAGCATCTTCTAATGAACCATTTGATTGGACTCATTTTAATGCATTGGCATATGATGAAATTGAAAATTGCGTTTATGTATCTTCAAAAAATTTAAGCAGAATTACAAAAATTGATAAAGCAACTGGAGATGTCATATGGAAAGTAGGTGTAAATTGGACGGGTGAAGATATTATCAATTTTGATTGGCCTCCAAGTGAAAACATTAACAATTCTGATATGTTAAATATGCCATTTTCAGGACAACATGGTTTGGAAATACTAGATAATGGAAATTTAGTTTTTTTTGACAATGGTATTTTAAGTGGACGATTTGATGGAACAAACACATATAAATCACGAGCAATGGAAATTAAAATTAATGATCAAAATAATGAACATGATGTAGAAATCATATGGTCATATACGTTACCTACTGAATTATATGGTGTAATTTCAGGAAATGTTCAAAAACTAAATAATGGTAATTATTTCATAACAACTGTTGGTAGTACAGATGGTGCGCATGGAATAGAAGTAACTCCATCAAAAGAAATAGTATGGGATTGTAAGTTTAATGTAGGAACACCACAAGGAGCCATTTATCGAGCAATGAAAATAAAGGGCTTATACAATGCCAACATGGATCTAGAATGTTTTGAATTAATTGGAGATATGAATGATGATAGTACTTGGGATGTGGTTGATGTTGTTGCCTTAGCCAATTGTATTCTTGCAACTAATTGTGATGATTTAGAAAATGGATGTGCTGGAGACATGAATGAAAATGGAAGATGGAATGTAATAGATGTCATAATACTAATAAACTGTATCTTAAATGAAAATTGTGCATCATTATAAAAAATCATTTTCGTGACTCATGTTACAACATGTAATACTATTTCTTTAAGAAATTTAACCAGACTTTAACTAAAATAATTATTATGAAGAATCATAAAAATATCATAATCTTAACATTTATAGTCTTAATGACTACTGCATTTTCTCAAAATTGTGAAGATGGATTTACTTATTTTCCAGAAATACCTGAAAATGTTACTAACATAAATAACAATGAAAACTGTTTTTCAAATGATGACTTGGAAGCTCTTACTGATATTATCAACTTAAATTCTATGTCATATGCTACTGCTCTAGATATTGGTACTCAAAGATGGGTATCAAGTGAATTAGTAAGCTGGGTAGCTACTTATTCTCCCAATGGAAGTAATGGAGTAAATGAAAAAATTTCATCTTTACCTTCAAGTATTGGGAATTTAACTAATCTAGAAATTTTATATTTAGAATGGAATGATTTACAAGAACTTCCCAATGATTTTTCAAATTTAATTTCTTTGACAAATTTAGCAATTTCAAACAATTACCTTTCTTCTCTTCCAAATATTAGCAACCTAATAAATCTTACTTTTTTAGATTTAGGTTATAATCAATTAACAGAATTACCTGAATCAATTGGAAGCCTAGAAAATCTTAATTATTTATGGATTTTTAATAATCAAATACAATCATTGCCTGAATCCATTTGCAATCTTAATTTAACTTGGAGCGGTGTTGATTCTAATAACTACCCTTATTTTGCCTCTGGCGCTAATCAGTTATGTGAAAGTTCACTTGTTCCAGATTGTGTAGAGAATAGTTCAAATTTTGAAATAAGCTTGGATCAATTCTATTATTCATTTTTAGAAGATACACCTCAAAATTGTGATGAAGAGTGTACACTTGGAGACATGAATGGAGATGCCGGCTGGAATGTACTAGATATCGTTGCTTTAGCAAATTGCGTACTAGCAAGTAACTGCAATGATTTAGCTAATGGATGTGCTGGAGACATGAATGGAGATGGGGGTTGGAACGTACTAGATATCGTCGCTTTAGCAAATTGTGTACTAGCAAGTAACTGTAGTTAATTAATAATAATATTTTATTTCCATTCTAAAATGAGAAAAGTCTTCCATTGATGTAAATTGATTATTTTCAATTTCACCATTTCCTTTTATTTTATTAAAAGCACCTAATATTTCTAAATTATCCAAAAGATCATACGTTATTCTAAATTCATTCAAACTACCTTTTCCATTTAAATCAAAAAAACCCATATAACTGAGTTCTACACCTAAATCCAATAAAGATTTTCGCAGGATAAATGTGGCTGACTTACTATTTAATAGATTGTTTGTGCTTGACATAAATGTATTTGGAGCCCCCATTCCTGGAATAAAATATTCTTCAGGATCAAACATATATGAACCCCCAGAATATTTAATTTCTCTTTTTCTTCCTATTTCAAGTAAATCAGAAATAGTAATTTGGCCAATCATCAATAAATCAAATGAAGGGGCATATTCTAACTCAATCGTATATTGAAAATACTTTGCACGATTATCAATTACTTGAGAATCATTAAATGCAGGACTAAATGAACAATCTACTGTTTGGAATTGTGTGTCCCAATCATTTTCATTTAATTCTTCACAATATTCTAATATTCTATCAACCCCTGTTTGCCAATATCTATACAATGCCGAATCACTTGAAGAAGAATTATCCGATGTAATAAAATATCCTAAATCTAATTTAATTGAAATATCATCAATTGATTTGGCCATACCTAAACCAAGCATATTAGTATGACGATAACTTAAAACAGTATCTATTGTACCAACAGACTCAAGAATTTCAGGATTACTACTTCCAGTCTTCCATACATTTGCACCAAATGAACTCATCAACCTATCATAGCCAGAAAAATATGATGCCGTAATATCAAACAATTGATTTGAAAATGCCACTGACAAGCCATATTCAATTGGATTTTTAATTTTTTCAATTTGCTCAGATTTTATTTCAATGGGTGTACTAATTGCAAACTCAGAATCATTAAAAGGAAGAATATTCGTCTTATGTTCTGGGATGATAATTGCATTTATTTTCCAATCATTAAAATAAAAAGTTGAATTAAAAGATAAAATGCCTTCCTTTTGTTCTTTACCTTCAGAAAAAAGATAATAGTAATTATAAGGAGAAATATTATCAGTTGGATTATTTACACTTGTCATTCCCCAAGAAATAATCTGTTTTCCAATGCTAAACTCACCCAAGGAAGTTATCCATTCAAAATATAACTCTCTTAAATCAAACTTGAATTCTGATCCCCAAAAATCATTAATATCTTTTAATCTAAATTCAATGGCTGTACTTGAAATCAAATGAAAATCATCATATGAAATAGTAGGCTCATACGTTAACATCCTATAAGGGATTTTAATTAAAGTCCCATCTGAAAGACGATTAATTGTTCCAACATCAAGATAACCTTTATGAAAATATTGAATTTCAGCATTTAATATTGATATAAAAAATAATAAAATGAATGTAAGCCTTTTATTCCAATGCATCTTTTAACCAATCAATAACCTCTAAGCCTTGCTGTTTCCATGCCCTTGATAATGCCCAATCAGGGAAATCTCCCAATAGCTCTCCATTCCATGTATAAGTAATTTCAGTTTTATTTTCATTGATGGTTTTTAAACGCCATTGTCCCGTGGAATTTATTAATCTAACATATCCATGAAATTCTGGCACCTCATCATGTAGAACTGAGTGATAACTATATAATAAATCAGTATCCTCATTTTCATGAACATATTTTACAATATAATCTCTATTAGAAAATGGAAATGGCATGTCAAGCGCTATGTAAACAATTTCATCTGTAATGATTTTAGTCTTTTTAATGCGCTTAAAAACATTTGGATAATCTATTTTATTTTCTATCAACTGTTGAACTTGAATAATAGGGGCATCAATTATAGCCTTGGTTCTACACCAATCTATGCTACCATCATTTTTCCACCCTACCCATATTTTATCATCATGTAAAATTTCCCAATTTTCAACACTTGAACTAGGCAATTCATATTCCATGGCCATAAAGGAATAATTCAGCATAAAAAATATGCTTAATAAATATTTTTTAATCATAATAAAAATTATTTAGTTAAAAAAGTTTCATAAATTGGAGAACAATCTGATTTTATTTGGTCAGCATTTAAACCAAACCTATCTAAGTCATATTCATGTAAACTTTTAAATTCACGTTGTTTTTCTGCAGTTTTTTTAATTTCCTTAATTAATTCTTTTGATGGCACATGATCTATGAAGTTTAAAATTTCACCCATTAAATTATCAAAATCAGTCATCATTCTATCGAAATGTACGATAAAAACTCTAGATTTATCAATTTTTCCATTCACCCAATCTTTATGAAAGCGTAATTGCAATTGTGTCAATCCATAATATAATCTATCTATAAAATGTTGACGTTTTTCAATAGGCAAGTTCCAAAAACCAAAACGTTTATCTAATACTCCTGTAACTAAACTTAAACCTGAAGGAATTACTGCAAGAGGATCACGCACAATATATAATATTTTACTATCAGAAAATTCTAAAAGAAATTCTGGCAAATTAACACTCAAAGAAAATAGTTTCCCAATTGTTCTATCATTTCCAGACATATGCTGATTTCTTAACCAAATAGACTCCAACCATTTGTAATCTCTTTTTGATGTTTTACGATATGTTGGGTCAACCCAATTAAATAAATTTTCTTCTGCCCATGCCAAAATAAAACCATATTGAAAAAAACCATCAAAAAAACGAAAGAATATGCCTGCATCATCTGTCTCAACTGATTGTAAACTTGTTGCATGGGCTGCCGTAGAATGATGACGAGTTGGGCTTATTTTTTCAAGCATGGGTAATAATGGTTTTATTATTTTTTGCAAAATAATTGAAGGATAAAGCATTTGCCATAATTGACTACCCGTCCCAATTTCATTTCTAACTAAAAAACGATGAATAAATGTAGTTCCAGACCTAGGATTTCCTACAATCATTATGGGATTATTAATTTTCTTTTTTAACACATGGGAAAAAAATAATAAATCCAACAATCTTCCCATCAAAACAGCTAATCTTAACATTAAAATCATTAAACCTGTAATGATTGGAGAAAACCATGTCCCAAATGTATTTACAACCGTTTTATATGAAATTAAAATTCTTTTAATTATATTTATTTTCATGAAATTAAAAATTTTAATGAATTTTTCTTAAAAAATTTTTTCTTATCGTTACAATATTGATATATATCATAGTTTTAAATTTAGTAC
>CAZQYT010000026.1:5661-11610 GCA_964597475.1 uncultured bacterium
GTATTCTCAAGAAAAAGAAAGAAAGATGTCACAAATGAAGTTTAACTTGTATATATATCATAGTTTTAAATTTAGTACTATATTAGTATTAGCTTATGTTACGAAACGTAAAAATTGATAAAAAGTGATGAAAAAAAAGTTTATTCAAATTATTTTTTATATTTTCTTGACTCCTTTAATGAGTCAAGAGGTATTTGAAGGATATGTTCTATTTACTCCAGGTGGTTTTGGCAGTGGATCGGCAACTACATATCTTAAAGATAATAATTTAAATAATATTCAAACTTGGTCTCATTCCAATGGTGCTGCAAGTATGCCATATTTAATTTCAGGATATGAACCAGGCTGGGAAAATACCTTGCTCGTATATCCATATCGAGTAAACAATCCCACCATGGATACAGGTGGAGTGGGTGGCGCTTTCGAAGTTTTAAATTGGGACGGTACACGTATTTGGGGATATACTCTTTCAAATTCAGATTATCAGCATCATCATGATGTAGAACCTCTCCCTAATGGTAACATATTAATGATTTCCTGGGAAAAAAAGACTTCAACAGAAGCATATGCAGCAGGTAGAACAGAGGGAACAATTGATAATCCTTTAAATCAAATGTGGTCTACAGCAATTTTTGAAATACAACATGATGGCAATGGGAGCGGTGAAGTAGTATGGGAATGGCACTTATGGGATCATCTCATACAAGATGCAAATCCAAATGATGATAATTATGGCAATGTTTCTGAACATCCTGAACTTTTTGACATTAATTGTGGTAATGTTGGCAGCCCTGGAGGCCCTGGAGGAGCACATGCTGATTGGATGCACATAAATGCCATTAGTTATAATGAAAAATTTGATCAAATCGTACTTTCATCAAGATTTCAAGATGAAATATATGTAATTGATCATAGCACTACAACGGAAGAAGCAGCGGGACATGTAGGTGGAAATTATGGCAAAGGTGGTGATTTTTTATATCGGTGGGGAAATCCTCAAAATTATGATAGGGGCAATAATTCAAATCATATTTTAGGTGATCAGCATGGAATAAACTGGATTCCTGAAGGATACCCTGGAGAGGGTAATTTTATTTTATTTAATAATGGCGCATATGAAGCAATAGAGTTTATTCCTCCCATGGATGAAAATGGGTTTTATTTCATTGAAGATGGACAACCTTTTGGACCAGATAATACCATATGGAATTCACCTTATTATTCAACACAAATGCAAGGTGGCGCATTTAGATTACCAAATGGCAATACATTAATAACTGATTGTGATAGTGGAGAAATAAATGAAATAACAGCCAATGGTTCTGTTGTATGGGATTATACTCACCCTGGGGGCAATCCCAACATTGCTAGATCACAAAAATATGCCATAGATCATTTTGATCAAATCAATAATGGCTTGCCAGGTGACATTAATGATGATGGAATACTTAATATTCTTGATATTGTTTCGCTCATCAATCTAGTATTAGAAAATCAATATGAAAATATTGCTGATTTAAATGATG
The DNA here is from genome assembly GCA_964597475.1 of uncultured bacterium. GTDB lineage: Bacteria > Fidelibacterota > Marinisomatia > SCGC-AAA003-L08 > D37C17 > JAYZCM01. The sequence continues at coordinate 7,188 of CAZQYT010000026.1, forward strand.
ATGGAATACTCAATATTCTTGACATTGTTATTTTAGTCAATTTAATTTTAAATAATTAATTAAAATAACATATTCATTTTTATGAAAAAATTGATTTTTCAAATTCATTTGACATTACTTCTTTCTCTAATGACAATTGGATTTTCATTAAATTTAACTCTAACTGATTATCATAACCCCTCAGCAAATCATATACTAGACGCAGAAGTTATAAATGACATACTTATAATATCAGGGATGTTAGGTGGCATTGAATTTTATGACATTTCTAACCCTTCAGAACTCAATCATCTAACAAATTTTAATTTATCAAGTGGTGGTGGTGGATGGGGAGGTGGCACTAAAAGCAATTGTGTAAGAGCGTTTAATAATCATGCTTATTTTACTTCAAGTAATGGAATTTATGTCGTAGACATATCCAACCCCAATAATCCACAAAGTCAAGGAGCCATCTCTGGCACTAGTAATTTAAATTTGGAAAATCTAGATTTACATAATAATGTTCTGGCTGTTTGCGCGCATAATGCTGGTGTATTATTATATGATATTTCAAATCCACAAAACCCTTATCATACTGCAACAATCAATACAAATAATGCATGGGCAAATGTCATGTCAAGTAACATCATATACATAAGTAATGATCATGATATCTTAATATATGACATTAACGATTTATCTAATCCAAATGAAGTTGGGATTATTGAAACAAGTAATGCCATAAAAGACTTAGACATAGAAAATAATTTATTATATGTTGCAATTGGAAGTGATGGTGTAAATGTATATGACATAACTGATTTATATAATCCCTTGTATTTGAATAATTTTAATACTGGTACTATGGCAAATAGAATATCAACTTTTAATGATAAATTGGCCGTTTCAGATTGGGAAGATATTGATATATTAGAATGGAATGGGCAAGCATTAATTCAAGTGGGCTATAAAAATACGGGCAATAGAACAATGGCTATCGCAACAAAAAATGAATTTATATATTCAGCAGAATGGGCATCCATACAAGCATTTAAGTATGGAACAATTCAAGAACCTGACATTGATTTAAGTACATGGGAACTTAATTATCCATATGTAGAAAATGGAAATTCTTATTCTTTATCTGTAGAAATAATTAATAATGGAAATGAAATACTAATTAATTCAGATAATTACACAACTAATTCCGAATTTCAAATAATAAACCCATTAGAGTCATTGAATCCCGGGGAAACACAAATCATTGAAATTATATATAATGCTAGTACTGAAAATGCTTCTGGAGCATATAGGATTTATAGTAATGATCCTGATGAACCAGAAATTATTTGTGAAACAAATGGTAATATTGATGGGGCCAATGTTGGTGAGCCTGCACCTGATTTTAACTTAAATTACGTTGCAAATGGAAACGGTAATTTTCATTTATCTGACCATTTTGGTAAAATAATAGTTTTAGCTTTTTTTGCACCAAATTGACCAGTATGCAGTCCGGAGTTATCGGACATGGAAACCGCAATATGGCAAACCTATCAAAATGAAGATGTGATTATGCTTGGAATTATTAATACTTCCAACCAAAATCAAATTAATAATTTTATTGAAGAAAATAGCATCACCTTCCCCATACTTTTTGATCCAGGGAGTTCTGGTGGAGTACAAGGAGGAAATACTTACGATGATTATTACATGCCAAATGATGGTTCGCCATATCCAAGAGACTTCATTATTGATAAAGAAGGAATCATTCAATATGCTAATAATGAAATTGATACGGAATGGATGATTTATGTTTTAGAAGAATTAATAAATGATGCCCCTATGGTACAAGGCGATATAAATGTTGATGGAATTGTCAACATTTTAGATATTATCTATCTAGTAAACTTCATTTTAAATAATCAAACTCCAACAGATATTCAATTTACTTCTAGTGATCTTAATTTAGATGGATTATTAAATATTTTAGACATTGTCCAATTAGTAAATATTATTCTTTAGTTCTTTTTAGGTTTTAAATACTTAACTTACTAATAATATTAATTAATCAATTAATGAGCAATAATATCATTCCTTGCAAATCTATTCTCAGCATTGAGGATAATAAAAAAATTGAAAAAATGATTGATTTCAATTTAAATATCGATGATGTTGTTAGTGACATAACAAAAAAATTTCAAATTCAAATAACTTCAGAGACTGACGTGGTAAAAACTTACGAACGAGACTACTCAAACATGTCTGGCAATGCAAATTCAGTCTGCCATCCTAAAAATGAAAAAGAATGTGCCATAATGTTAAACTATTGCCATCAATCTAAAATACCCATAACAATTGCTGCAGGAAGAACAAATTTAAATGGAAGTGCTACACCCATTGGAGGGATGGTCATGGCAATGAATAAAATGACAACCCCAAAACCAAAAATAAACATACAACTACAAACAATAACAACTCCTGTAGGAATTTATTTGGAAGACATGAGGAATGCAGTACTAAATCAAAGTCAAAAAAAATTATATTTCCCTGTTGATCCCACAAGTAGAAATGATGCAATGATAGGTGGGACAGTTTCATGTAATGCCTCTGGATTCATGCCTGGCCCACAAGGTGCAATGAGACATTGGGTTAATTCATTAGATTTTTTAACCCCTAATGGATTCAAAATTTCATGCAAAAGAGGGCAATATATTTCAAAAGATGGATTTTTCATAATTACATACAAAAATAAAACAATAAAATGGTCAATCCCCACATATCCAAGACCAAACATAAAAAATGCAAGTGGACCTTATTCAGATGAAAGTGGTAAAATTGATTTGGTTGATTTATTAATTGGCTCTGAAGGCATATTTGGAGTAATTACCAAAGTTGATTTTAAATTAAAAAAAAGGCCCAATGACTTCTTAAATTTATTTTTCACTCTTCCATCTGAAAAACAAGCCGTAAAATTTCACCACTATATGGAAAAAGTTTTCCATAATGACTTGTCACAATTATCAGCCATGGAATATTTTGGTTATAATTGTCAAAACTACATGAAACATAAAACTAAATTATTTCAATCTTCAAAGCAAGTTGGCATTTATTTACAAATCCCCATTTATGAAAAAAATATGGAAAATATTGCTGAAAATTGGCTGCATATTTTAATGAAATCAAAATGTAAAGTTAACGAAAATGAAATTTATTTGTTAAATAATTCAACAGATTGGCAAACATTCTTTGAAGCTCGCCATTCAATACCCGAAAATGCTTTAAAAAAAACACATCAATTAGATACATGGAGCATCTTAACTGATACCATTGTGCCTAGTAAAAATTTTGCAAAATTATTAAATGAAACTCATTTAATTCTTAAAAAATCAAAAATAGAATATTTATTATTTGGACACTTGGGAGATTGTCATCTTCATTTTCATTTTATTCCAACTAAAGAACAACAATCTTTAGCTTTAAAAATATATGGAAAAATAATTAAAATTTGTTCTAAACTTGGAGGTGTCTATTCAGCTGAACATGGCACAGGGAAAAGAAAACGAAATGATTTTAAAGAATGTTATGGTAAAGATGCCGTTAATCAAATATTGCAATCAAAGGCTTCCTTGGATCCAAATTTTTTATTAAACAAAGGAAACGTTATAATTTCTTAAGCATTTAATTAAAGTGAAAAAAAAATATTTATTATTCATACTATTATTTTCCCTTGGATGTGTCGAACACTATTTTTTATTTAAAGTCTCTCCAAAAGGTAATTATGAAGTGCATTATTCTGCACATGGCGATAAGCTTGATCTAGAAGATCCAGATTTTCCAATGCCAAAAAATAATAAGTGGATTATTCATTCAACGTTAAATGACATTGAAGCAGAATCATATGATTATAGTGCAAAAAGGATTTTTAAAAAAAATGAAGAATTTCCAATTACTTTTTTTCAATCTGATAGTATCTTTTTTGAATCTTTATTAAAACACCCAATAACAGTTAAGCATTCCAATTGGTTTTTCTACGAACAATATACTTTTAATGGAAAATTTAAAGGAAGATTTGTTGAAAAAAAATATCCTTTAATTGGGAAGCTCATTAAAGAAAAAGAAAACAAACCTGAAAAATGGTTACACCAAGCACTATCATTTCTTTTATATGAAACATTAAATAGAACAAACATGGAATGGAATTCAAAACCAATCATTGAAAATGAACTAAACAATTGGATAAAAAATGATTTGGAAACAGTTAATGACTCAATTCTTTTTGAAGAATTAAATTATTATAAAAATTTGGGATTAGATATCATAATGCAACCAGCAACACCAAATTTATACTCTGAAATGGATTCTATTTTCAAACTATTAGAAGATGAACTTAGAATCACTTTAGATCTAGATGGCGATGAATTTGATTTTCAAATAATTTTACCAG
>CAZQYT010000027.1:0-11338 GCA_964597475.1 uncultured bacterium
ATTGAAATATGCTTTCATTTCCTTATAATAAATGGCTTTGATATTACGCATTTTTTGTTTCCTCAGTTGTTAAATTGCGGAAAATAGATTCAAGATTTGCAGATTGAGGGCTCATTTCAATTATTATCCAATTGGAATCAACTGCATATTTAAATAAAGAGTCTCTTGGATCATCATTTTTAGGGTATTCTAAATTTAATATCATAGAATCATTTTTTATCCTAGAATCAATGACCTGTATATTAGGAAATTCATTTTTTAGTTTTTCAAGGGTTGGATCTTTGAAATTTTTTATTTCTAGGGTTAGTTTTGTATTGCCCATAAAGCCGCTCATAAGTTCTTCATTAGTACCATCAGCAACAATTTCACCTTTATTAATTATGATTATACGATTAACAGTAGCTTGAATCTCCTGTAAAATATGACTTGACATGAGAACTAACTTTTCTTTACCCAATGTTTTTATTAGATTGCGAATTTCTACAATTTGATTTGGATCTAAGCCTGTAACTGGTTCATCTAATATGAGAATTTTAGGATTATGAATCATTGCGCAGGCTAACCCTATGCGCTGTTTATATCCTTTAGAACATTCTGAAATATTTTTATGAATGACTCCTTGTAATCCACATTGTTCTACTACTCGTGATAATGCATTTTTAAAATTATTTCCAGTAATATTTCTAATTAGGGCTGTAAAATGTAATAAATCATAAACACGCATTTCATTATAAAGGGGGTTTAATTCAGGTAAATAGCCTATATCTTTTTGAATTTCATGAGTGTCAGATAAAATATCTTTTCCTTGAATGGTAACTGTCCCAGAAGTTGGTGTCAAATATCCTGTTATGATTTTTAGAGTAGTAGATTTTCCAGCTCCATTAGCACCTAAAAATCCAACTACCTCTCCATCATTTAATTTGAAATTAATGGATTTGACAGCTTTGACATCTCCATAAGATTTACATAGATTGTTTACTTGTATCATAATGTATATTTAATCTTTTAAAAAAATATTTAATGTAATATTATTATTGTTCCCTAAATTAATTAACTTTCTTCTTTTACGAAGGCAATTCCATCCCATTTGAACCCATCATATTCAAACCCATCAAATTGATCTAGAGTTTTTACATTATTTTCTGCAATATATCGAATAAATTCACCTTTTACGGCTTTCCCAAAATGTCCTGCAGCTGTCTTTTTACCTTTATTGATTATAAGAAAGTCAACAGGAATTACATTTTTTTTATTTGGCGTGTATGCTTTTCTATGAACTTGTGGTAATAAATCAATTATCTTAGTTTCCTTATCTAATATTTCTGTTAAGATGGGATTCCAATGATATTGAAGTGATAAAACATTCATTTTAAGTTTATAATCAGGAATTGGAGTCATGGGCGTTAACATTCCAAATAAGCCGCTAAAAATCAAGATGTGTTTTTCCATGTATTTTTTACCTTTATCTGACATGGTTTTCCAATCTATATGTTCATACACAACTCCAGTATAACGCTCTATTGCTGGGGCACAGTAACTATTAAAAACATCTTGATTTTGTCTGTGAAATGCAAGAGCTTTTTCTGATGAAGTGCCATACACGGATCTTAAATCTTCATTATCAATAAGCTCAAGTAATCGTACTACTTGATTTACATAGCGTTCAAATTTAAAATTTGTTTTTGAAAACATTAAATTTGTAGCTTTAATTTTTGATTTTCCTTCACTTGGAGGAATAAGAATTTTCATAAATTTTTCCTTATCTTATAATAAAATAATAACTCTTTAAAAAGGGAGTAAATTTAAATGTTTTATAAAAATATATTATAATTTTTTTTACAATTTATAAAATTAATTTTTACTTGATAAAAGCAAGAGTGATTCATAATGATTTGGGTCCAACATATATAATATATCTAAAATTCCCTCTACCTTCTTTTTTTTATTAAGTTTTAAATAAGATTTTCCAAGTGCATAATAAATATCAGCATCTTCTGAATTTATTTTTAAAGCCTCTCTAAATTTTCTAACAGAATCTTCATATTCATTTAATTTTAAATTACAAATCCCCATATTATATAAAATTCGATCATCATTTGAAGATAGTTTGTTTGCTTCTTGAAATGCTAATAGAGCGGCTAAATAATCATTTAATTCAAGGTAGCATTTACCTAATAAAAAATATGCAATATGGTCATCATCATTATTTTCAATATAATTTTCAAAATATATTGATGCTTCAGAAAACATTTCAAGTTCCTTATGTGCAACTCCAAGTTGATATTTAATTTCCAAATCATTTGGAGTAATTTCAAGTGCTTCTTGAAATGCAATGATTGCTTGTAGGAATTTTTCTTGTTCACCATATGTTAACGCTAATTTGTAATGGGCAAAAATATTTGATTCAGTACATTTAATTACCTCATTATACATTTTTTCAGCTTTAACATATTCTTTTGAATTGGTATATAATTCTCCTAGCTTTATCATGACATCATAATTTTCATCATCAAAAAGTAAAATCATTTCATATGTTTTTTTTGCTTTATCAATATTATTTAATTGTGAATAAGATTCTGCTAGATTCAAGTTTATTTCTAATTTTTCTGGGTATATGTTTTGAAGCCTAGTATATGCATCAATTGCTTCAGAAAATCTATTTTCTGACATTAAAATTTCACCCAAATTTTCTAAAACATTTAAGCTGTCAGGTTGAAAAATAATAAATTTACGTAAAGGATCAAGAGCCTTTTTTAAATTACCAGTTCTATAAAGTAGCATTCCTAATTTATAATGTAAGTTTTCAATTTCGGGAGCCAATTCAAGCGCCTTATTATATGCAAATATGGCACTTTCTATCTCCATTATGTTTTCATTTATAATGCCTTGATAATAGTAAGCTTGGCCATTTCTTGGATTTAAATTTATTGATCTTGTTAATGCCTCTTTTGCTTGCATTATTTTATTTGTAATAAAATAAGCTTTACCTAATTGAAAATATACTTCATCATTATTTGGATTTAATAAAAGTGATTGTGTGAAACTTTTTATGGCCGAAACATGATCATTTATTTCAATTTTACATAATCCTAAATAATAAAATGCTTTATGTGCGTAAGGATTTTTTGTAATTATCATATTAAATTTTTTTATGGCATCATCAATTTTTTTCATTTGATAAAGGCATAATGCGCTACCCATCATGGCTTCAATATTCATATCATCTAACCAATATGCTTGTTCATAATGAATTAAGGCATCACTCCATTTTTTATCATTAAAAAATAGATTAGCATAAAAAGTTCTTCCTCTTATGTCTTGAGGCTCTAGATTTGTATATAATTGAATATTTTCATATGCATTTGATCCAGATTGATGGAAAAATGCATTGAAAAAATATTTAGCATTACTAGAGTCTTGATTTGATTGAAATGAAAATGCATTTAGCATATTTTTATATAAAATTGAATCAGGAGGAAAAAAATTTGTAAAAAAGTTTAAGTTTAAATTTTTACTATTATAATTTAATGCTTCAGAAAAATGTAATGCAGCTTCAGAAAATAAACCATTATCAACATACGACATTCCTAAATCCATTAAGTCAATTGCAAGATCTTCCTGTTCAAAAAATAAAGATTCTTTTTCATTGTTATGATATTTATTTTTATCTAATTTTGTAAATAGTGATGAAATAGAGTGAAGTTGTTTTTCAATATTTTTTTTCATCATACTATCTTCATTAAATGAATAAATTGTTAATAAATCCATTAGAGGAGATTCTAATTGATTTCGCCTTTTTTCATATGATTTTTCTAAAATTATTATGGCTTCTTGAAAATAATAAGTTGATATGTCAGGCATATCCATAAATGAATATAACTCACCTAAACGAGTTAATGTTTTAGCAATATGCATATCATTTTGATTATAGATCAATTCTTGTTTAGCTAATAAATCTTCAAATGATATTATGGCGTTTGAATAATCACCTTCATCATAATAATAATATGCAGTTTTTGTTAATTTTTCAATTGGAGTATATTGACAAAAAAGTATATTGACAATTGAAATTAGGAAAATATGTAACATTATTTTGTTCATTTAATAATATATGATTAAATAAATAACATGTTCCAATTAAATGATAAGATCATTAAAATTTAAAATTGTCATTTTATTTGTTCTTAATAATCGTGAATGAGAGTGATGCCCATGGCTTATTAATAAGCAATCTACATTTAACATATTTGCTACCTCATGGTCATGTTTTGTATCCCCAATAAATAAAACATCTTTTTCATTTACATTTAATTTTTCCATTAATTTAATTCCTTCTTTAATTTTATTATTTGCATAATAATTATTTATGCCCATAACATTGGAAAAATATTTTTTTATTTTATAATGTTTTATTTGTGAATTTAGTATTTTTTGATGCGAGGCAGATAAAATATGATGTTTGATTTTTAAAGATGATAACTTTAACAAAATATTTTCTGTCATAGGATAAAGTTGTGCATCAAATAATCTTTTTTTGTATTCTTCAATAAATTGTAATCCTAATTTTTCAAACGATTTAGTTGTCAAATCAAATCCTAATTTTTCATAATAATTTTTAATTGGAAAACCAAAAATCCTTTTATATTTATTCACATTTATGATATTCATATCATTTTCTTTTAATATTTTATTTATGACATCAACAAATAGCCATGCATCATTAATAAGTGTACCATTCCAATCCCAAATAATGTGTTTATAATTAGATGGTTTTAACATTTATCTACTAGGATCAATTTTTTTCTATACGGGCCTTGAAAATAACTTCTTTTTTTGAATTTGCAGGGATCGTGAGATCGTATTTGGCTGTGTATGCATCTAACCTATCATATTCATCACTTGTTTGAAAAATTTCCCATCCAGCATCATAAAATTTTTCTATCCAAGTTATGATGACGTCATGGTTTTTTTTGTTAGTGAATAATGCTTTAATTTCTGTTTCTTCATGATTGCGACTAATTTCGTGACTATTTATGGAAAAATTACATAGAATATCACGGGTGCTTCCAGTTTCTATTTTTATGATGTCATTATCTTCATAAATAGAAGAATACCCTTCTCCAATAAAAGTAAATGATTCATTTGCATTTTCATATACTTTGAATATCCCTGAAGGTAATTGAAAATCACCAAAATCTTTTGCTTTAAGTTCAATTTGTATGTTAATTGGAATAGTTTCAGTTTTTGAGATCTTTTTCCTATAACGTTGCAATGAATGAGAAACGTGATATTTTTTTTCATAAGAAATTTCATTTTTTGAGAAAAATTCATATCGAAATTCTGAATTTGGTTTTAAATTAATTTTTTTTGGTATTTGAAATACATGATATTCATTGGTTTGAAAATAATTTGGCAAATTTGGTTCATTTGTTAAATTATTATTCATTTTTACCATCCTAGTATTTAAAGGATATTGATTTTTATTTTCAAAATTTATTTCACCTGACATTAAAGAAATATATGCATCGTTAAAATTTGTATTAGAATTATTTTTTATTGCATACCAACCTTCAGTGTTGCTTGTTTTATCATTAATTAAAAATAAATTATATTCAGCGCTCCAGGATAATTTTTTTGTTCTATATATCAAATTAAAATTTGAATTCATTGTTATGGATTGTATTTGACAATGTAAATATGGAGAATTTTTTATTCCTTTTGGAATTTCATTAAATCTATATTCATAAGGTGGATCTATTATTATTTTATCATTTATTTCAAATATTGGCACATTATTATTTGAAATTAGTTTACCTATTGTAGAAAAAGATATTTCCCCATTTTCTCCATATTTAATTAATTCAATTTCTTGTCCTATTGATTCATCTAGCATTGATTGAATTGAAATGGGTTTATTGAAAAATTCTTTGGAAATAAACTTGATTGTTTCAGAGAACATGGTAATGGATGATGGCTCAATCTCATTAGGAAAATTATCAATTATAATATGTTGTTCACCTATTTCATTTAAAATAATTTCCCTCTTTTCATTTATAAATGCTTTATTTTCATTATAAATTGTAATTTCCATTTGAGAAAATAGATGATTAAAGTTAATTACCAGTATTATTATGAATGTTTTTAATTTCATTTTTATGATTTTCTTAGACTTGTATAAAGGAATTAATCCCACTAAATTTATTGATAATATTCTTTGAATGAAAACATAATGATACATAGAGCAAGATTAATTAACATATTACTTGCTTTTCAATTTATACTAGCAAATTCCATTCAACTGGAACATTCAATCATCCCCAAAATAAATTGCCAAGATATTAATAATAATGGAAATTTAGATTTCATAGCAACAAATAATTCTGTTACCCCTAGAACAATATTTTGGATGGAATTAGAAAATGACACTACAAAACAAATATGGCATTATTCTATACCTGAAGATGTTATAGGTTATTTTTCTGACATAATTTTAGGAGATTTTGACAATGATGGGATTAGTGAATTAATTTCATTGGCATATAAAGAAAATTCATCTAATATAATTTATGTTTTCACCTTAGATAGTTTAAAAACTCAATTTAGTATTCCTAATATTTTATCCATTAATAATTTGAAGAGTAAAATTATTTCACCACAAAGTATTCATTCGTTATCAATGATGGAAAATAAGATGACTCCATTTCTTTTAATTCAGGGGAGTCCAAGTAGAAACATAATAATGTGTGAATATTCAAATTTTCAAATTAATGAAATTGGTTCAATTGGAAAGAAATTTTTAAATCAATCAATTGGACCATTATCAATAGTAACGGGAAAATTTAATGATGATGATATTGAAGATATTTTTATTTTAAGTAATGGAAGAGAACCCAAGGGCTATTTTGTATTTTCTGATGGTTCTGAGAAAAAAATGAATTTACAAAATTTTCCACATTTATCTTTAGTTAATAAAAATGGAATAGACATAAATGGGAATGGAATAGATGATATATTAATGTTAGATGAAAAAGGGAATTTGATGAGTAGTATATGGGAAAATCAATCAATTTCTTTATTAGATAGCAATATAAATTCGATTTCATTTAAAATGGATGATGGATTGATTCATGTTACTACTATTAATGAAAATGGTACAATAGGTCAAATAATTGCAGATCCTTTGACAATGTCAGTAATCACATCAAATTTTATTGTTTCTCAATTTAATGACATCGACTCATTGAAAATAAATTCTATAATTGATAATAATGACATTTTAATGATAAGTGAAGAAAAAAAATCTAGAGTTATATCTCATATGTTAAATGATAATATATCTTCAAATAATTATAAAAAAGAATTAATAAATGAAGATGAAAGAAAAAAAACATATGATAAGCCTGCAGATTTTATTATTCAATTAGGTCAGGAATTCACTCATTCCATTTCAACAGATACTACTAAATCTTTTCTTAATTTTATTGGCAATAGGTTGCCATTAGGGATGGAATTTGATTTAAATGATATTAACTTAAAATGGACTCCAACTGAAAATGATTTAGGATACCATGAATTATCTTACTCATTAGAGGTTAGAGAAAAAGGTGATTTAGAGATGGCCATGCAAGATGACATACAATCTGTAAGTCAGAAAGAAAATATAATTGGTGGAGATTTTTCTTATTTAATCTATGTTAATTATCCTGTTCAATTTATTGAAAAAGAAAAACAAATAAAAATTGTAAATAAAGAATTCCATGAAGAATTTATTGAAATTCAGGATTTTAATAATGATGTTAATTATGAATTAAAAGTTTTGGAAGATTATAAAGATGCAAAATTTATGTTAAAAGATTCAAATGAAATGCAAGATTCAGTTAAACAAAAAATTTCATTAGAGGCTGATAGTACGAAGGATAATTTCAACATTAATGCAATTTTTTCTTGGCTGCCAAATACAAAAATGAATAGCGAAACTTTTAAATTATTAGTAAGTGATGGCCATGGAACAGATACATTAGATTTAATCATTAATGTTCATTCTGAAATAAATTTGAGTGATAATATTACGAATTATGAATATACTGTTGGCGAATCGATCATGATTCCAATTAAGGTGCAGCAATTAAAACAATCAGAAAATTATGAGTATGAGTTATTAAATGCTCCAGAAAATATGTGGATTAACGATGAAGGCATAATTCATTGGATTCCATTACAAACCCAAATTGATAATCATATTATTGAAGTTAGTGTATCAGATGGTTTTGCGTCATCTACTCTTTCATTACATATCAACATTAATGCCATACCTGTAATATCATCAAGGCCACCAGAAAATTTTTATTTAAATTTAGATGATTCATTATCTTTTTCTCTTGAAAGTTTTGACATGAATATGAAGCCAACATTAAATTGGAAATTGATTTCTGGTCCTGAAAAAATGATATTGAATTCAGAAGGAATTTTAAAATGGAAAGGGGGTCAACTTGATTATCATTCCTATGAAATTCAGTTAAGTGATGGTATTGATTCTGTAATGTGGAAGGGGTCAATTTATGTTAATGATATTCCATTAATAGTAAGTAAACCAACATTAATTATTACGGTTGATAGTACATATGAATATTTAATTAAAGTTAAAGATGATAATCTCATGAGTTCAATTGACTCTTCATTAAAAAATAATATTAATTATGAATTAATATTGGGTCCTGAAGGAATGAAAATTGAAGAAAATAAAATTTTTTGGGAAGCAGATTCATTTGGATTTCATGATATCAAGATAAAAGTTAATGATGGCATGGATGAAGCAATTCAAGAATTTCAAATAAAGGCAAATTCATTACCAGTTTTTTCTTCCATAGATAGTGTTTTGACAATGTTTGGAGATACTTTAAAATTTGTCTTTAGCGCAGATGATTTAAATATGGATGATTCATTAACTTATATTATTGATGATAAAAAAGCAGAAATGAATTTAAATCAAATATCAGGATTATTATCATGGTTTCCATTAAAAGAAAATATGGGAATAAATAAATTTAATGTAAAAGCATTGGATGGAAATCCAAATTCAAAAACTGTACAGTTATTTAAAGTATTTGTATATGATTTACCTACTTTTACTGGAGATTTATTAACAGAAGCCTTTGTTGGATTAGAGTTTTCAGGATTTTTAAATGGTAGAGACATGCATGAAGAAAAAATAAGGGATGATGCAGTCATAATTGAAAAAACTACAATGACGGATTATGCATTATCACAATATGGTAGATTTTTACAATGGGTGCCAACAAAAGAGGATATAGGGAAACAAGTGATTAAAATAAAAATAATTGATAAGTTTGGATTCATCAATTATCATACTCATCATTTCACTGTTTTTAATAATCCTTGTAATCATTGCAAGGATGGTTCTTCAGACAGTCCTGTAGATACAACAATAATTAAATAATTAAATATAATATAAGGGGGTACTTCCATGAAAAAAACCTTAATTTTTTCCATACTATTATTATCAGTTTTGATAATGAATAGCTGTCAATCACGTGTTGTTTCAAGATGGACTGGTTCAGCATTGAAATTATCTTTACCGGATGATTTTGATAAACCAATATCTTTTGCTACTGGGAGAAAAGGAGAAAAGGATTTGTTTTATTGGACAAAAAGTGGGCAAATGAAAGTTAAAACATATACTGATTGGGGAGTGTTGGAATCTGAAATAGTATTTATAAATAATTAAAATCTAATGATTTTAGGTAAAAAATGGCATTTTTAATATTAGACATTGAAACTGTTCCGCGAGCAAGCATTGATGATTCTGTTGAATCTGAGATAATAAAAAGAACGAAAGCGCGTGTTGAGCGAACAGGCGATGATTATGAAAATTCAGAATCATTAATTCGTTCAACATCTCCATTTTTTGGCAAAGTATTATGCATAGGAATGCGTTTTTTATCTGATGATGGAAAGCAAAAAGATAAAGTGATTTGTGAAGATAATGAAGAATTGACCCTTATTGAATTTTTTAAAATCATAAATAAAACTTCCTCAAACATTAGATTTATTCATTATAATGGCATTGGTTTTGACATTCCTTTTTTAATTGTTAGGGCTGCGCATCATGGTATTGAAATAACCAATTGGAATTTTAAAGACCTTAGAAGATTTTCATATAAAAGTCATATTGATTTAATGATGTTTCTTTGTAATTGGAATTCTTATAATTCAGTTAGCATGGATATTGCTTGTCGTTCATTTGGCTTGCCATCTCCAAAGGAAGGAGATGTTAAAGGTGATTCTGTTGCCAAGGCTTATTCAGAAGGAAATATAATGGGAGTAGAAGAATATGTAATGAAGGATGTTGATGCGACTCATCAACTTTATGAAAAATTAAAAATATATATTGTTTAATGGAAAAATTATATCCACCAATTGATCCATATAATGAATTTAATTTAAAAGTTTCAGATTTACATGATATTCATGTAGAAGAGTCTGGAAATAAAAATGGAAAACCAATAATTTTCTTACATGGTGGTCCTGGAGGTGGCATAGAACCCATATATAGACAATACTTTAATCCTAAAAAATGGCGCATAATAATATTTGATCAGAGAGGTTGTGGTAAAAGTACTCCTCATGCAGAATTAAGAGAAAATACAACTTGGGATTTAGTAGATGACATTGAAAAAATCAGAAAATATTTAAACATTGATAAATGGGTTGTTTTTGGTGGAAGTTGGGGTTCAACACTTTCCATGAGCTATGCAATTAAACATGCAAGTAAATGTAAAGCATTAATATTGCGTGGAATTTTCATGATTAGAAAAAAAGAAATCAATTGGTTTTATCAAGAAGGTGCATCATACATATATCCTGATGCATGGGAAAAATACCTTGAGCCAATTCCTGAGGATGAACGTCATGACATAGTTTCTTCATATTATGAAAAACTAACATCTCCTAATGATAAAATAAGATTAAATGCAGCAAAGGCATGGTCAATTTGGGAGGCTAGTACTAGTAAGCTTTTTCCGAATGACTCCTTGCATCAATTTGATGATTTAAAAGTTGCAGAAGCATTTTCTCGTATTGAATGTCATTATTTCATTAATAAAGGTTTTTTTGAATCAGATTCATGGATTTTAGATAATGTAAAAAAAATATCACATATTCCAACAGTAATAGTTCAGGGAAGATATGATGTGGTATGTCCACCTATTTCAGCATGGGAATTACATAAAAAATTACCTAATGCTGATTTTCATTTTATTCAAGATGCGGGGCATTCCATGACAGAAGATGGAATTGCATTAAAATTAGTAGAATATAC
>CAZQYT010000028.1:0-11134 GCA_964597475.1 uncultured bacterium
GTACGGACCCCCTCCATTAAACAAAAAATTGCTTCATTTATCATTGGCATTAATATTCTATTTGATACAAAACCAGGAGAATCATTACATTCAATTGGTGTCTTATTCATCTTGATTGATAAATCCTTTATAATATTTAATGTATTATTATCTGTTTTTTCACCTTTTATTATTTCAACAAGACGCATAATTGGTACTGGATTCATAAAATGCATTCCAATCACCTTATGAGGTTTTTTTGTAAATCCAGACAATTCAGTAATGGAAATTGATGATGTATTTGATGCTAAAATAGTTTCTTTTCTTGAAAATTCGTCCATCGATTTAAATATTTTTTTCTTTATGACCTTATCTTCGGAGGCTGCTTCAATTATCACGTCACAATCATACAAACCATCATAATTAGTTGTCATGCTAATTCTATTCAATGTCTCAACTAATTCATCATCCTTGATTTTATTTTTTTTTAATTGTCTATTAAGATTACTTTTTATTTTATTAAAAGCAATATTTAATATGTCTTCATTTAAATCTAAAAGGACTGTTTGAAATCCATATAATGCACTTACATGTGCAATGCCATTACCCATTGTGCCAGAACCAATTACACCTATTTTTTTTACTTCAATCATAAAACCTCAACAATCATAGCTGCGGCTTCCCCTCCACCAATGCACAAAGTTGCCAAACCAAATCTTTGGTTTCTTTGCTTTAATGCTGAAATTAATGTTACCAATATTCTTGCACCAGAAGCACCAATGGGATGACCTAAAGAAACAGCACCACCATGGACATTAACTTTTTTAATTGATATTGAAAGTTCTTCAATGGCTGATATGGCAACATTAGAAAAAGCCTCATTAATTTCAAAAAGGTCAATGTCATCAATTGAAAGTTTTGATTTATCTAAAACTTTTGAAATCGCCTTGCTTGGTGCTGTTGTAAAATATAATGGATCATGTGCAACAGACACATGTGAAACAATTTTGCACATTGGTTTTATCCCCATGGCTTTGGCTTTTTCTTTTTCCATTACGACTAATGCTGCAGCCCCATCATTAATACTGCTTGCATTAGCTGCAGTGATCGTACCATTTTTATCAAAAGCAGTACGCAACTTATTAATTCCATCTAACTTACCTCTCTTTGGCTCTTCGTCAATATCTACAATAATGGAATTCCCATTTTTCTGGGGAATTTCAACAGGTGTAATTTCATCTTCAAATAATCCTTCATGAATTGCTTTAAGTGAACGTTCATATGATTCAATTGCAAACTCATCTTGCTTTTTACGACTAATTTTCTTTTCATTTGACAATACTTCAGCACAATTACCCATGTGCATATTTGAATATGGATCCCAAAGCCCATCATGGATTAGACCATCTATGGCATTATCATTTCCCATTTTCATACCTTTTCTAATACCATTCAAATAATAAGGTACCATACTCATATTTTCCATCCCTCCAGAAACTATGACCTCATTATCTGAACAACGAATAGCCTGATCAGCAAGCATTACAGCCTTTAAACCAGAACCGCAAACTTTATTAATCGTCATACATTCAACTGAATTTGGCAAACCTGCATATATTGAAGCTTGCCTAGCAGGCGCTTGTCCAATATTTGCAGATAATACATTACCCATAATTACTTCATCTACATTATCAGGCTTTAAGTTAGCTCTTATTACAGCCTCTTTAATTGCAATCGCCCCTAACTTAGCTGCAGAGACAGTAGATAAAGAACCTAAAAAACTTCCAATTGGTGTCCTAGCAATACTAGCTATGATTGATTCTCGCATCACGTTTTTTTTCTTTCATTATTCCCATTTTTAATAGCATATGCCTTAATGATATTTTTTACCAAACGATGTCTTACAACATCACTTTCATCAAATTCAACAAAAGCAATCCCATCGACCTTTTTCAAAACACTCGTTGCATCAATCAACCCAGATTGATTATCATTGGGTAAATCAATTTGCGTAATATCCCCAGTTATTATGGCTTTTGATGTTACTCCTAATCTAGTTAAAAACATTTTCATCTGCATAGGAGTAACATTTTGAGCTTCATCTAAAATAATAAATGAATTATGCAATGTTCTACCTCTCATATAAGCAAGTGGCGCAATCTCAATTATTTTATTATCTAAATAATATTTCAACTTATCTTTTTGAATCATATCATTTAAAGCATCGTAAAGAGGTGTTAAGTAAGGATCCACTTTATCTTTTAAGTCTCCAGGTAAAAAGCCCAAATGTTCTCCTGCTTCAACTGCAGGCCTTGTAATTATTATTCTATCAACAGATCTGTTTTTCAAATCTGAAACTGCCATTGCAACGGCTTGATATGTTTTTCCAGTCCCTGCTGGTCCAATTGCAAAAATTATATCATTATTATTAACAGCTTTTAAATATTTTTTTTGCCCCACTGTACGTGCCTGTACTGAACCTTTATGAGTAAAAAGTATGATAGCCTCATCTTCATTTATAATAGAATCATGTTCTTTTTCATTACTAGGGAAATCTAAAAAACCATGTATTTGATTTGGCTCTATAAAACCCGCCTTGTTTATTGCAATCATCATTTCTTTCACTATCGATTCAATTAATAATAATTCATCTTTTTTTCCATTTAAATGCATGGTAGTTCCACGTATGACTATTTGTGCATCAACATGATTTTGTAATGCAATGATGTTTTGATCTCCAACTCCCATAAATGCAAGAGCATCTACACCTGAAATATCAATATTCTTTTTCAAAACTAATTTATAATAATTGAAACAGCCCCATTTCTAATTTGAATACAGGGCTGAATATGTTAAAATATTTTTTCATAAAGCTTATTAATTTACAAAAAAATCATCTTCTCTGATCACTCTTTCTTTTCTTCATTTACTGATAAATGTAACTCTTTAAGTTGTTTGTTTGATACAAATGAAGGTGAGTTATCCATTAAAGACAAAGCTGAAGTAGTTTTAGGGAATGCAATTACATCTCGAATTTGATTTGATCCGACAAGTAACATTACTATTCTATCAAAACCAAAGGCCATTCCACCATGCGGTGGTGCGCCATATCGAAATGCATTCATCAAAAAACCAAACTTCTCCTTAGACTCTTCATCGCCTATCCCTAGTAAAGTAAAAATTTTTGCTTGCAAAGCTTTATCATGAATTCTAATAGAACCACCTCCTAATTCATAACCATTCATTACAATATCATACCCAAGAGATCTAACTGCGCCAGGATTAGAATCCAATTTTTCAATATCTTCCATGTTAGGAGAAGTAAAAGGATGATGAAGCGCGTCCCATCTTTTTTCATCTTCATTCCATTCTACTAATGGAAAATCAACAACCCACAGTGGAGACCAAGAATCATTATCAATCATTTCTTTTCGTTTTGCCAATTCAATTCGCAATGCACCTAATGAAGAAAAAACGATACTAGAAATATCGCCCACCATAAAAATTATCTCATCATTTTTAATATTTAAATCTGAAATGATTTCCTTATGCACTTGATCTGGAAAAAATTTACTGATTCCTCCTTCTAATTTTCCCTCAATGCATTTCATCCATGCCAAGCCTTTTGCATTATAATATTGTTTGAGATGATCTGTAAGTTCATCAATTACTTTTCTAGAAAATGAAGACGCATCAGGGCAAACAATTGCCTTCACTCTACCTTTGTTTTCCAAAATTGATTTAAAAGCATTAAAATCTGATTTTTCTATGTAAGTAGACATTTCTTGTAATTCCATGTCAAATCTAACATCTGGTTTGTCTGAGCCATAACGTTCCATAGCATCATAATATGTTATAATTGGAAAAATATCTGGCAAATCAACATTAATCACATTTTTCCAAATTCTTTTAGTTAAATTTGTGCCCATTTCAATAATATCATCTTGATCTACAAATGACATTTCAATATCTATTTGAGTAAATTCAGGTTGACGATCAGCTCTAAAATCTTCATCTCTAAAACACTTTACTATTTGAAAATATTTATCAAAACCAGATACCATTAATAATTGTTTATATGTTTGAGGTGATTGTGGTAACGCATAAAAACGACCTCTATGTAATCTACTAGGCACCAAAAAATCTCGCGCACCTTCTGGAGTTGACTTCATTAATATGGGAGTTTCCACTTCAATAAAGCCCTGATCATTCATCGCATTCCTAACTTCAATTGCAGTATTATGTCTAATTAAAATATTTTTTTGCAATTCTTTAGTACGAAGCTCTAAATAACGATATTTCAATCTATGATCTTCTGATGCAGATTGACGCTTATTTATATCAAAGGGAGTAGGTTCTGATTCATTAAAAATACATAAATCATTAACTTCCACATCAATATCGCCAGTAATAAGTTCTTCATTTACAGCTTCTTTAGGCCTCTTTACTACAATACCTTTAATGCCAATAACATCCTCTAAACCCAATTTTTTCACTGTCTCAAAGACTTTCTTATTAATTTCTTCATTAAAAACTATTTGTGTTTTTCCATATCTATCTCTAAGATCAATAAAATGTAATCCACCAAGATCTCGACTTTTTGAAATCCATCCGCAAAGAGAAACTAAATCTCCTATATTTTCTTTAGAATTAAGTTCCCCGCAAGTATGTGTCCTTTTAAACAAATTCATCTCCCTTGATTTACAGGAAAATTAGGCATTTATACATGGATTTTTAAATAATTTGTTATTCTTTATATCTTGGAATACATTTTAAATGACATTTAATTTTAAGCACTAAATATTTAAATTATTTTATCAGGAGAAAATCATGTTTAAAAAAACTCTTACATTTACTATAATAAGTTGTTTATTTGTCAGCACTGCCATGGCGGGGTCATTAACGGGGCGTGTAAATTTCAAAGGAAAAGGGCCTAAAAAGAAAACTTTAAAAATGGATGCTGATCCAGTTTGTGGATCTTCGCACAAAGAGCCTGTTTATCGTCAAAGTTTTATAATGAATGAAGAAGGATATCTTAAAAATGTAATGGTATATTTAAAAAATGTCAAATATGATGGAAAAATACCTGAAAACCAAGCCATCCTAGATCAAAATGGATGCGTATATACTCCACATGTTCAAGGTATGATGGTGGGGCAAGAATTACTAATTAAAAATAGTGATGCAACACTACATAATATTCATGGGTTGCCCAAAATTAATTCAGAATTTAATTTTGCAATGCCTAAAGTAGTAAAAGAAAAAGCAATTAAAATTGATAAACCAGAGCATGCCATTTATGTTAAGTGTGATGTTCACCCTTGGATGAAATCATACATATCTGTTTTTGATCACCCTTATTTTGCCGTTACAGATGATAATGGAAGTTATAAAATAGAAAATATTCCTGCAGGTACATATGAAGTCGTTGCTTGGCAAGAAAAATTTAAAGATAAAAAAACAAAAGAATGGAAAACTCTAAATGCTACAGTAACAATAGCTGATGGAGAAACCAATCAAAATTTTACATTCATAAAAGAACCTAAGAAAAAATAACTTTTTATTATCCATGAAAAAAATAATTTTAATTCTTATTTTAATTATTTCTTATAATTGTTCAGATAAAAAAACATATTCTGTAACTGGCACACTTATTGAAATTAAAAGTGATGATAATGAATTCATCATTCATCATGATGAAATTCCAGGTTTCATGATTGCAATGACAATGCCTTTTAAATTAATTGACAATTCTTATATTAATAAATTTGAAATAGGAGATAGCTTGAAATTTAATTTAATCATAGATGAAAAATATGCATTTGCTGATAATTTCAAGTTATTAGGAAAAGGTACGATTAAATCTAATGAAAGTATGTGGGATGATGATTATGAACCAGTTGAAATTGGAGAAATTTTAACTAATATTACATTATTGGATGTGGATAGCAATGAAGTCCCCTTATTTGATGCAAATGAAAAATTTAAATTTCTTTCATTCATTTTTACACGATGCCCAATGCCAAATATGTGCCCTGCAGTAATAGTAAAAAACCAATATTTAGCCAAAGCATTTGAAGAAGAACCTAATATAGAGTTCATATTAATTAGCTTTGACTATATCTATGATACCCCCTCTATTCTAAAACAAACATATCAAACCTTGCTACAGTCTACTCCAAATCTAACAGTATTGTCATCAACAAATCATATTAATGATATTTTTACCTTAGGAGGTCAATCTAATATTTCATTTTGGGGTATTGAAGAAAACGACATAGGGCATACATTAAGATCCCTATTAGTTGATCCAAACAAACGATTAATGCAAGCTTTTGAAGGTTTAAATTGGAATCCTGAAAAAGCAGAAAGAGACATTAAAAATATTTTAAAAGCTTATAGCCTTTAATCTATTTCAATACCATAAATTTCTTCAAAAGTATCTGTATCTAACATTCTAATTGCATCCCAAGTAAGTTTGGTACATACACGAGCACAAACTTGACAACCAGTACATTCATTAAATCTCACTTGAACTGGAGGAATAGGCATGCCATATTTTTCTTTAGGAACTGATTCAATGCAATCAACAGGGCAAAATGGAACACACGCTTGACAGCCAGTACAGTTATCTTCATCAACAACTGCCATAAGTTTAGGACGACTTCTTTTAACCCGAGGATTTTCTGGGAGCTCGGGTATTCCTTTAAAATGATCAAATTGTTTACTTGGCATATTTATTTACTTAATCCAAATTTTTGTATTAACCAACCCATAATGAAAAATAATACTCCATAACTTAATAATTTATAATCCATAAGACTAGGAAAATATGACATAAATCCTATCCCAATAATTAAAAGTCCAATGCATTGCAAACCCTTACTAACATAATACATTACTTTACAATTTTCACGGTATTATCAAATTCTGACAATTCTATGATTATATCAATATTTTCTTTAAAACCAATATGCGAACTGTAAATAAAAAATGAAAAAAACCTACAAAAAATAATAACTTTTGGATTAAACTTGACATTGCACCAGTGTCTACGGCACCAATTAGTACAAAAGCTGTCCCCAATAACAAAATATTGAATGTTAAATGAGGAAATAAAATCATTTTTGTTTTTTTTACTTTTTCATATGCCATGGTGTTAATTTGAGTTTTCATTATTTCTTTCTTAATTGCAGTTCCTGATGCTATGAAATAAAACATTATTAAGGTTTGAGAAAACATGTAAAATATTGTGGAAAGCAATGCAAACTCTTGATAATTAGCCTTATAAACTGAAAAATCAAAATAACTCTGCATACCTGAAATTGAAAGCAAGATAATTGAAAAAAACAAGCATACATAACAAATTATCATTAATCCCCACATTTATCATTCACCTTTTGCTAATAATAAAACTAGTTTTACCAATCATCATCATCCTCTTCCTCCTCTTCAAAATCATATCCATTATTTTTGAAATAATTTTCAATTTCTGAAGATATGTCTATTTTACCTTTGATTGAATAAACATAATCTCGAAGCCCCTGAAGCATTAATTCATTATCTCCTTCTAATTCAACAACATATTTACCCCAATCATTTATGGAACCAGGAAGGTTTAAAATTTCTTTATCTGGCAAATAAGGTGCTGGCATCTTGGTTCCTGGCATTATAATTTGAGGGTCTCTTAACCACTCAATAACCCATTCAGGTTGAAGTCTTTCTTTTGTAAGAGCTAAATTAGGCGCCCATGTCTGTGCAGATTGTTTAGGAAATTCTTTACCATAAAAGTGGCAATTATTACATGCACCTAGATCATGCAGTTTTTTACCTGCTTTAAATTCTGTTGACATTGAATCAAATTTTAAGTCAGATGCAAAATCCAATAAATCATCATCTCTATTTTGAAAGGACTTTATAATGGCATTCCATTCTTCATCCGTCATGCTAAATGAAGGCATTCTAACTTGCAGATTTGGCCTAATTTTATAAGGATCATGGAACCAATTAAAAAGCCAGTTTGGCTGAACTTTAGAGCCTTCAGTATTCAAATTAGGAGGTGCATATTCAGAAGAAGAGTAATTTTCTACGATATGTCCTCCCATCCCATCAATCAAATGACAACCTTGACAATTATTATTAATTATTAACTTATCACCTTCATAAATCTGATGATCAGCAACATATGACTCAGCCAATAAAGATTCACCAATTTTATCATCATTAAATCCTAATAGAGCTATAACTATGGCTTCAATTTCTTCATCTTTTAAATGAAAATTTGGCATCCTAGCCTTATCTTCATATGCCAAATCCTTTCCATGATCAAATTGTCTTGGATCTTTTAATTTATTTGCAAACCATACATAATTTTTATGTTCCATGTCATGATTAAATCCAAAATCTAATTTATCAACAGGCTTCGAGCCTTCTTGAGTAAGTTCTGCACCAATGGGTTTATCTTTTTCATAGCCAGTCATATTATGACAAGTATAACAACCATAATGACGAATACTCTTATCTGCAACATAAGATACTTTTTCAGTTTGCCCCATGTCATTAAGTCTATCTTTAGATTCTTCAACTGGGAATGATTTCTTAAGCCAACTAAAAGCTATTTCATCTAATTCTTTATCATCTAATTTTACATTCTCTTGATTTTCAAATTTTTCATTTGTAAAACCATGTAAATAAGCAGTCAAATCCTTTGCTTCCTGATCTGTCAATCTTAAACTAGGCATTGCAGTCTCATGCCAATAGTCTTCAGGATTTTTCAACCAATTAAAAAGCCATTCGGGTGATGTTTTTGAGCCAAGACCAATTAAATTAGGCCCATGTTGCCTAAATAAAGCTTCTTGATTTATTGCAAAAGTTGATTTTTCAGGGTCTTCTTCAATCATATGGCAACCTTGACAACCAACTACATTAAAAAGTTCTTCGCCATTTAATTTATCACCCAAAAATTTATTCTGATTTTTGTTTTTCTTATTTCCATTCTGGAAAAGATATTCTACAATTGTAGCAATCTCTGTTTCATTTCTCTTTACTGAAGAGGTATCTGAATTATTTGATTGCTTAAAAAATGCAGGCATTTTTGTATTATGTCTAAAACTTTGAGGATCTCTTATCCATTTACCAGTCCACTCTTTATCTAACTTCTCATCTAAACGTCTTAAATCTGGGCCTATTTTTCTAGAAGGTTGGTGTGTTTCAATATGATGGCAATTATTGCATCCCTTTTGATCAATTAATTTTAATCCTAAAGACAACTTATCAGCACCCTTTAAATAAGTCTGATTATCATGACATTTAAAACAACTCGCCTCTGTATACTTTGTTGGCAACATGGGTTTTAACCAATGATGCATTTCATGCCAATGATATTTTTCAATCCACTCCTCTTTTTGCTCTTTAGAAGAAGGAGTATGAGTTGCAGAAGTAAAATTAGTTCCTCTACCACGGCCCGCATGACAACTAGTACATCCAAACTGTTCATATGAATGAGGAGATGAAGAAGATAAATATAAATCTAAATTAGGATGGGTTGTAAAAGGTTGCGGTGCATCAACATAATCTGGATTAGTAATTCCCATATGACAACTCATGCACCTATCTACTTCTTCTACATGCTTAAAATTTACATTATATTTAACATCTGGCAATACAACCTGTTCTACTTTGTAATAAGGATCTAAAAAATCAATGATTGGCAAATCTCTGACGATGTCGCCAATCTTGTTTGATAAACTCATTTTATTTCTATCAAGCTTATTTAATTTCCTATCTACAATATTAACATCTTTTAAAATTTTATTTAATTCAGATTCAGCATTATCTTTGTCCAAACCAACATTTTTAATCTTATCTTCAATTTGAATTACAACCAATTCCTTTTCTTCTTTTATAAGCTTCAACTTTTCAACATCTTTAACAAGCGTTGAATAAATCTCTTCGATTTTTAATGGTTTTTCATCATAATGATGTAGCTTCTGAGTTTCATAATCATATTTTTTTGCATCAGCTATGGATTTTAAATTTAAATAATTCATGTTAGCTTTATAAAATTTAGCCTTTGCTGAATCCAAATCTAAAAAATATTGTTCAAGATTTTCGTTTTTTAATTCAAAATCATTTTTTGCTTCCTTTAATTTTTCATCATATAAGATTCTCTCACCTTTAACCTTATCTATCTCTAATTGAAGCTTTATTTTCGAATTCTCAATTTCTAATTTTCTAAAAGCTCGTTGATATTTTTTAAATTCATCATCATTATCATCAATGAACATCCAAATAAATGATAATAAAAAAAGTACACTAGAAATGGCAAACCATTTATTTAATAATTTAATATTCCAATATCTTTCGTCGTTTAACATATTAGGGATTTATTAAATATTAAAAAACCATTCAGGAATTGCAACGATATATTTCAAATTAATTGTCCACCTTAAATACATTTTAATTGGCAATGCAAACATTGTCAATCCAAATAGCATCATTGTAGCATACCTTACAGGCCCATAATGTTCATAAATATGCTTTAATTTGGTTTTAGCTAGAAGCAATGGCATTACAAACATATAACCAATTGTTACTGCAAACCCTACAGACTCTCGTAAAAGAATATTCGATGGCAAACCTTTATTTAAAAGCTTTATCCAAATATATTCAGAAAGGTTTATATTCGTAAGTGGCTCAAGTTTATGTGGATCCCACCATTCAAATGGACCATAAAAATTCCAATTTGGTCCTCTAAAAATTGTTCCAATAACAATTAAAAATATCCATAAAACTAACCAGCCATACATAAAAATAAAATATCCAATACGACGCTCTTTAAATGAATAATAGCCCTCTCCTTTTTTATTTATATCCATATATGGAATAGCCATCATGCCAATTATAATGAACATGGGAAATATAATGCCTGCAATCCAAGGATCAAAATAAACAAGCATTTCTTGAAGCCCTAAAAAATACCACGGTGCTTTTGAAGGATTGGGAGTCGCAGCAGGATTAGCAGGCTCTTCCAATGGCGCAGCAATAAGTATGGACCATGCAATTAGAAAAACCATAAACAAGATTAATGCTATTAATTCAATA
The DNA here is from genome assembly GCA_964597475.1 of uncultured bacterium. GTDB lineage: Bacteria > Fidelibacterota > Marinisomatia > SCGC-AAA003-L08 > D37C17 > JAYZCM01. The sequence continues at coordinate 11,083 of CAZQYT010000028.1, forward strand.
TAAACTATATCTGGCCAAACAAGAACCTTATCATCAGGGTCATTCCACTCTT
>CAZQYT010000029.1:0-4495 GCA_964597475.1 uncultured bacterium
GGAGTTCGATTCTCCTACGGGCTACCAAATAATAAAAACCCTCTCTTTTAGAGAGGGTTTTTATATTTACAAAAAGCCCGGAAGGAGCCGGGCTTTTCGCTATACTGATAAGCAACTAGGAGGAGGAGGAAGGAAAGATGCTTACCAGATTTATTAATTTATTTATCACATTTACTATATCCACACTCTGGACTCATGCAAATATCACATCCATTTTCAGTTTTTAATGTTCTATTATTACATTCTTTACAAATTCTAAATTCAGCATTACCTACCTGCATTTCTTCTTTTTCTTTTACTTCTTCTTTAATAACGTTAATGCCACCATTATTTTCCGCACTTTTCATAATTCCAACATCAAAGAAAAACCTTTCTATAACATCTGCTATTTCAGCATAAAATGAATGATAATATTTACCTTCCTTAAATGTACCGCCATTAGGATCAAAAATACCTTGTAATTCTTCCAATATAAACATAGGGTCATTAGATCTTCTAAAAATGGCTGATACTAACCGAGTTAAAACAACATATTCGGGCGCTCTAGTTAAATCTTTCGAATTGATAAAAATTTCTATTGGCCTAATTTCATTTTTTTCTTTTACATAGCTTAAAGTTATAAAAACTGAATTTTTTACAAATGCACTTTTCAATTTATAAACTTTTGCATCTACAACTTCAGGCCTAATTGTACTGGGAGGGCTTTGTGAAATGTTTAATTTTTCTTGTTTATTATTACTAGATTGATTGTCTTTTTTTTTGGCGACTTCTTTAATTTTTGCACTAGCCCCAATTTTTATCATGCTTCAATTCCCTCAAATTTTGTATTAGTTAAAACTTCCTCAATGCCAACATCACTATTTTTACATGATGATATACCGTGGTAAGTGAACCATCAGGTAACTTGATAATTTCTTCACCATTAGCCGTGATAATTTGATTATTATCTATGGTAATATGAAACTCTTTATCTTTAATTTTTTGAAATTCTGTCAATTCACCTCCATCAGTACTTAATATTGGGAATCTACTACCATCTCTATATATTGTTACGCCTTTTAATCTTTTTTTCCATGCTGAAAGATAAATGTCGGAAATCACTTCAGGCTGTACATCCTCTGGTAAATTAAATGTTGAAGAGATACTATGATCTATATATTTTTGAATCTTTCCTTGAATTATTACACGTTTATCTGGATTAATTTCGTGAGCCGTTCTTTTAAAATATTCAGGTAAAGCATCTTCAACTTTATTAGATGATTCAATTTCATCTTGTAAATCCATTTTATCAATATATGCTTGTACCGTAGAATGAAATACCTTATAAAATTCATTTTGCTTAAATGATTCTGTTCTCCTAGTATAATACAATGCAAAAATTGGTTCAACCCCCCCAGAGACACCAATATAATTATTATCATCTAATTCAAAACCTTTTACTATGTTAGAAATTGAACCCGTAGGTGCAATTGACATAATAGCAATGTTTCTAATACCATTTTCACGAATCAAATTTTGTGTTTCATGACTTAAAGCTTCTTCAATAAATGGACAACTCATATATTCATCTTCAGAAAAAATTGGAGAAGAGCCTTTTTCACCTGCCAAAGATGCAGAGGCTTGATAGGCTGCATTTGTTATAAACTCCATTACTTTAGTTATGATTTCAATTCCTTCCTTACTATCATAACTAATAGAAAGTTGATTTAACATATCTGCTATTCCCATAATACCTATTCCTAATCGTCTTGTTTCACTTGCAGCAACCCTCTGTTTTTCCAATGCATTCAAATCTTCATTCCAAGTAACTACATTATCTAAAAAACGAACTAATATTGCTGTTGATTCAGCTAACTGATCCCAATTTAATTTAGCATAGTCCTCGTACCCATTTTCTACAAATCGTGATAAATTTAATGACCCTAAATTACAAGCGCCTCCATCTTCAAGCGGAACTTCCGCACAAGGGTTAGTGCATATTATCGGTCTATCTACATAATTTGAACGAGAATATTTACTCATAGTACTCCAAAAAATCAATCCGGGCTCTGCTGTCTTATAATTCCCTTCAACAAATTGATCCCATATATCTCTTGCTTTTACTAATTTTTTTATTTCACCAGTTTCATTACTACTAAAATAAAGTAAAAAATCTCCAGACTGTCTTATGGCTAAATCATAATTTTCATTATCTAATTCAATTGAAAAATCTCCAAAGACATCTCGTTGCATTTCATCACTAAAATTTGATTTAGTTATATTTATGTTAAATTTTCTTTCCAACCAAGTTTTCAATCTAGCAAATGTTGCAAAGCTATCTAATAATTCATAATCATCAACATTTTTTGATGGTATGTTTGTTGAATAATGAATCTTTTCAAAATCTTGATTTGCACTATCAAGATTACTATCTTTAGTCTTTTTATAAATCAAAAATTCACCATCATGAAATTGACGTTGCTCATCTACTGCATTCATAAATTCATCACTAGCTTTTATTGAAATATTTGCAAATCTAACCTGAGTATTTTCCATTACTTGTTTTTTAATTGTATCCAGTTCATTTTTTTCAAATAAGCCTGACCAATTGCATTGATCAACAATTTGATTAGTCACCCAATTAGGAACTTTTTTTACTTTTAAAAAATGTTCAATGTCTGGATGTTTAACATCAATAGTAAGCATCAAAGCTCCCCTTCTACCACTTTGTCCAATAAGTCCAGTAGTTAGAGAATAAAGTTCCATAAATGAAACTGCGCCAGTTGAAGAATCTGCTGCATTATGAACAATTGAATCTTTAGGTCTTAATGACGATATGTCGACACCTATTCCTCCACCATATGAATATGTCCTTGCACATTCATAAGCTGCCTTATATATTGAATTTATGTCGTCACGCTCTATTTTAGTCACAAAACAATTTGCTAATGTTTTTAAACGATAAAGATCTCCAGCGCCAGCCATAACACGCCCACCAGGTATGAAATAGCCTTCAAAGAGTTGTTCATAAAATTTTTGAGCCCATTTTTTTTGTTTTGCCTTGGTCCCCTCTACTGTTGATAGAAATGAACTTAAACGCTTAAATACATCCTCAGGACAATTCTCTATTAAATTTGCTTCTATGTCTTTTAAATAATATTTCTTCTCATAAATATTACGTGCTAATACATTTTCACCAAGATAATTTTTATGTATGCCTACTTCATTATTTTTTTGAAGTTCTTCAACGTAGTCATATAATTCTTGATAAGCTTTTACACGTGATTTCCCAATGACATTAACTGTTTTACCTTCATGATCAAACATATTTTTAATAGACTTTTCTAACACAATTCTCCCTTGATTTAAGAATTAAATTTAATAAGTATGGACCATGGACAATAATCCGCACTCTATATTTCCAGGTGATCTCCTAGAGGCAATGATGATCAGTAATAAAACATAGCATTTGATTATCATATCTTTCCAGTTTGCAGCCTGGAAATTTTATATTGTAGTAAAAATTTTCCGTCGGATTAGAAAATCAACATACCACAATATATGCTAATCTTGATTTAAAAATATACTTTATATTGTGTTGCCATACAAAATGAAATATTGTAACATTGAAAAAAAATATGACACATAATAGATAAAGCATTAATAATTAATTAATTAATTATTATCTAATTTATTTGATTAATCAGATAATAATAACATATTTTATGAGCCAATCATAAATAAAATAATAGAAAATATAAAATGAATAGTTATTTGGAACTTGTATCCCATGTTTTAAAACATGGAATTAAAAAAAGAAATCGCACAGGCACAGATACCCTTATGACATTTGGTTACCATTATAAGGTGGACCTTCAGAAAGGATTTCCTTTAATTACTACTAAAAAAGTTTATTTTAAATCTATTATCCATGAGCTACTTTGGTATCTATCAGGAGAAACTCATATTCGGAGCCTACGTCAACATACTAAAATCTGGGATGCATGGACATCTGAAGAAAAAAAATGGGAAGTTGGTAAAATGTATGGGTATCAATGGGTAAATTGGGATAAATATGAACTTGAAAACGGTGACATTAAACATTCCCATATCAATCAAATTCAAAATGTCATTGATTTAATTAAAAAAAATCCAAACTCAAGGCGAATGGTCGTAAGTGCATGGAACCCTTCGGTTTTAAACGAAATTGCACTACCAAGTTGTCATGCATTTTTTATTTTTAATGTAATAAATGGGAAATTAAACTGCCACCTAACACAACGAAGTGGCGATATTGCATTAGGAATTCCATTCAATCTTGCTTGCTATGCTACACTTACTCAAATGATTGCACAAGAGACAAATTTAAAATTAGGCGAATTTTCTCATTACATTAATGATGCTCATATTTATGAAAATCACATAGAAGGACTTACAGAGCAATTGAAACGTAATCCATTACCATTGCCTAAACTTCAAATTGCAAACAAACCATTTTGGGATTTGAAATTTGAAG
>CAZQYT010000029.1:4521-7056 GCA_964597475.1 uncultured bacterium
CCATCCTGCCATCAAATTTCCTGTTGCTATTTAAATGGAAATAAATCTCATTTGGGGGCAAGAAAAGAGTGGTGGGATAGGAAAGAATAATACACTACCTTGGCATATTCCTGAAGACCTTAAGAACTTTAAAAGACTTACAATACATTTTCCAATCATAATGGGTAGAAAAACCTGGGATTCATTAGTCATTAAACCACTTCCAAATAGAAGAAATATTGTTTTAAGCAGCTCTACTATAAAAAATGTTGAACATTATGAAACTCTTGAAAAATGTATGGAAAAATTAAAAAATGATTCTATAAAAAAACTTTTCATAATTGGTGGTGCACAAATATATGATATCTTTTTTCAATATGCTGACAAGCTACATATCACTCAAATTAATAAAAAAATAAATGGGATTGACACCTGGTTTCCAATTTCAATGTCAAAAATTAAATATTACTTTGAAAAAGAAGAAGAAATTAATTTAACTAAAATAGCAACTTATACTAAATGGGTGAAAATAAATTAATTAAAAATCTACCCCAATTGATAAAAACCATTTCCGAGAAGAAATCCGCCCACGATAAGGATTATATTGCCAAGAATAATCAAGTTGCCAAGGCATACCCAAGAAAAAAAATCGAGGCCCAAAGCCATAAGACATCAGCCAACCCGCTCCCCTACCATTTTCCCAATTATTTTTTTTAGAAGGTGATGGATAATCATCATCCCAAATAACACCAAAATCAGTAAAAATTACACCATTTATTTGTCCAAAATATTTAATTGCAGGGAAATAATATAATAAAAATGGTAATCTTAATTCTAAATTAGCAAGCAAAACATTATCTCCCAATTTATTTGAAATTAAATATCCTCGCATTGGCATGACATATTCTGAAAAATATAATTCTTCTGCTTCTATTTCTGTTGAATAAGTTCTATTTTTTTCTGAAGAAAAAAGCCACGGGACTCCACCCAATCTAAATTTTTGAGCATCCTTTCCCCAATTAGTGCCGCCAAACAAACGTCCTGCAATACTAGTACCATTAAATAAACGAAAATATTTTCTTCCATCAATAGTAGCAGAATGAAATGTGAGTGATTTTTCATTAATCCCGGGACTTGTACGATACTTAATATAAAACCTAGATCCTTCTACAGGATGAGTATATGCCCATAATGCATTATCCCAAATATATTTGATTTTAGGGATCACTGTCGTAAATGATTTTACAAATGATTGCTCATATTCATATTGACCAAAATCATCAACATCAATGGCTTTAATCTCAGACTCAATAATGTGATCAATATCCACTGCAGCTAAAATTCGATGGAAACGAGACAAAGGTCGACTTGCTTCTATTCTAGCACCTAAATCTTGAAATAATCTAATATCTTGTTGTGAAGTAGAAGAATTATAATATTCATAAGCCATATGATAAAAAATGAAATTCCAGTCAGTCTTATATGGCAACAAACGATATAATAAAAAATAATCAGATCGCTGAAGATTAACCGTCATTTCTGTACCAATTTGGATTTTATGATTACCTAAAATATCACTAAATAAAAAATAAGCCATACCTTGTCCCCCAAAACGAGAATCAAAGGCATATGCTGCTTGAGCAAAATCTAATGTAAAACGAGTTTTATATTCATAAGAAAAATAATTACCCTTAGAATCATATATTGATGAAGGATCTAACGATACTTTTTCTTGAGGAATAGAATCTCGAATCCCATATTCAAAGTCAGAAAAAACATAATTTCTATATTTATCTTCATTAATATAATTTCTATTTTCTACAAATTCTTCACCATAAAGTAATTCTATCTTTGATTGTTTATTTACCCAACTAGCTAATGGAACTTCAATCTGTTCATTTATTTTTTTTAATGGATTATTCAAAATATATATATCATAACCTCTATTAAAAAAACCTGTGAAAATAAGTTGAGAATCATCTCCATTCCATGATAACTGCGTTATGCCTGTAATTATGTTTGTGATTGGTTTAGAAAATTTTTCATTAATATTTTGTAAATAAATATTATTTATTCCGCTTTCATCAGATATATAAGCTAAAGTTTTTCCATCAGAAGAAATACAAGGATACATTTCATTATGTAATGTTTCGGTTAACCTTTGAATTATATTTGAATTTAAATCTAATGTATAAATATCAGATTGTTCAACAGAATGGACTTTAGGTTTATTAATATTTCCAGTTTTCAATATGTCATTTCTATCAGATATGAAAAAAATAGAATTTCCATTTGGGTGCCAAGAAATTTGATCATCAGAAAACCAATCTTCTGTTAAATTTTGTAAAATTTCAGTATTTAAATCATAGAGGTATATATCACTATATTTACCATTATTTCCAATAAAAGCAATTTGTTGATGACCAGGGCGCCAAGAAGGTCTAAAAATACCTTCCATGCCTAATCGATATTTTTTACTTTTATTTCTTTTTAAATCAAGAACAAAAAGAGCATCAGATTTTCCTGATTTTGCTGCAAAAGCAACTTTATTTCCAT
>CAZQYT010000029.1:7066-10803 GCA_964597475.1 uncultured bacterium
AAACCGATGTTTCTGAGTCTTATAAGTAGTGGCATCCATAATGAATAGGGCATCGGAATAACCAGACTTCGCTGAAAACGCCAACTGCTTACTATCAGGCGACCATGTTATTCCAGGCTTTAAAATATGCAATTCTTCATATTCCGTATTCCGTTCACCTTGAATTAATTTTCTTATGAATCTTCCATCCTTTGAAGAAATTAAATATAATGCCATAGGGCCATCCTTATTTGAATAAATTGCAATTCTACTACCATCAGGCGAAATTGCAGGCGCTACATTATATGTATTTTTTAATTCTTCGTGATCTGTAAGTTGTTGAGAAATATCTTTAATATTTTCCCTAATATTTACATCTGGCCAATATGTTTTCTTCAAATACTGATGCCATTGTTCATTAAGCATCTCAAAATCTACCCCTAATGCTTTCTTTAGGCCACTCTCCACTTTATTTGTTTTTTTAATTTGAAAAATTATTTCACTAATTGATTCCTCTCCCCATTTTTCTGTAATAAAATTCCATACAGATTGACCACCTCTATATGCCATATAGCCATTAAGTTCCTTTATATGAGGAAATTCTCCATTAATTGCTAAATCTCTTATCCACATTTCTGAATTTGTATCCCAAATACTTGCAATATATTCAGCTAATCCCTCATTCATCCACATTGGAATTCGTACTTTTATGGCGCTAGAAATCATATTTTTCAAATTACCGCCATAGATACAATCATTAACAAAAGCATGCACTAATTCATGATGAATTACATGTTTAAATTCTTTATTTGATGCATCAAAAGGAATAACAACACGATTTTTATATAATTCCGTTACACCTCCAATACCTTCATACATATAACTATCCACTACATTTGTTTGTTGAAAATCATTATGAGAATTATATACAATGATTGAAACTCTTTGTTTTAATCGCCAATTAAATAAATCAGAAATTCGCATATATGCTGATTCAGCTTCTTCAGCTGTAAAATCAGCATGAGATCGACCATCTTTAGAATAATAAATGTCAAAATGTTCTGATTGAATAAAATTCCACTTAAAATCATCATATTGAACAATATTTTGCCCAAATTGTCCCAAACAAAAAGACATAAAAGATATAAAAAATACTATTTTAATTTTCATGACACTCATTACATTAATAATAAATAGACAAAAAACCTTAAAAAATATACCTAAAACTAATATTATATATGAATATTAAAAGGTGATTTTATTCATTCTTGATTTTGAATTACCAAAAATAGATGGTTAATTTTATAACGTGTTAAAAGAACCAGTATACTTCATATCCGATAATCATTTTAATCATAAGATAAATTCTAATGAAAAAGAAAGAAGAAAACGTTTATATGAAGTCTTCAAAAAAATAAAAAACACTGGAGGCAGTCTAGTAATTGGAGGTGATTTTTTTGATTTTTGGTTTTACTATCCACAAATGATACCCCCAGGATATTCAGATCTTTTTGAAGAACTTTCATCATTAAATAAATCAGGCATTTCAATTCACTTTGTCCTTGGCAACCATGATTATTGGGACTTTGGATATTTTGAAAAAAAATTTAATGCTAAAAAATATCCTGAAAATTTTAATTTTAATAATTCCGAAATTCAGGTTTGCCATGGAGATGGTTTATTGAAACATGATGTTGGATACCGATTTATGAAAAAAATCATTCGTAACAAATTATTTATATTTTTATTTAAAAACATACCTGCCAATTGGGGCTATTCAATTGCAGAAAAAATATCTAAAACTAGCGGGCATTATCATCATCATGATAAAAAAATTCAAATAATTAAAGAAGAAATGATGGATTATGCTAAGAGTCAATGGGACATTGGCTATAAAACAGTCTTAATTGGCCATTATCATCAAACCGGGATAATTGAAAAAAATGGGAAACAGCTTATTTTCATGGGTGACTGGTTGAGACATTTTACTGTTACAAGATTAGATAAAAATGGTTGGTGGCAAGGAAAATGGAATGAATTATAATTTTATTTTATCAAGTCTTTCTAATAACCATTATATATTATACCCATATCTATCAAGCATAAGTTTTATTTTTAAAATACAATCATATTAAAAATGAAGTTTTATTTAAATGAATAAACAGTTTTTTATCTTCTTACTATTAGGGTTCTTTTTATTTGATTTTAATATAGCAATGAATCAACAAAACTTTGCTCCTGAAAATTCTGATTCTGAAAAATCAAAAAAAACTTCCAAATTTAAATTTTGGGGCAAGAAAAAGAAAAAAAAGGCAGAAGATACTTCCAAGCAACAAACAGAAACCATGCAAGATAGCTTAAATAAAATTATTGATATCAATAATTCAAAGCTTGAAATAATGGTAGATTCCGTTGGAATATTTGATAACCATAAAATTAAAAAAGATTTTCTTCAATTACGACAATCAACTCTTGATTTAATGAATTTTGATAATATAAATAGTGAAATTGAATTAATCACATATCTCTATGATATAAATAAACGAACTAATGCATTAGAACAAGAGTATATTACTAAAACGTTAGGAAAAATTGGAGATGACTCTGTAGTCCCCATATTAATGGAAATTGCAAATAATGATCAAATTCCATTGGAAATTCGTAGTAATGCTGTTGAAATACTATCTAAAAAACAAGCAGATGAGCTTGTTATTTTTCTAAATGAAATGCTAGGAGATCCCCATTCAAGAGATAAAGTTAATGAATTTGCATTAAATGTAATGGGGGACTTGTCAGAGGAAAGAATGATCATGGCATTATTAGAATCATATAATATGGGAAAAACTAAATATTACTCATTATTAAATACCATCATGAATAGTCTCCATGATTTTAATAATCCTGAAATAGTAAGCATATATAAAGAAATAGCTAATTCAAAAGATTTCCCAAATAAAATAAGACTTAAAGCATTCAAAAGCCTAATTAGATTTTCAGACGCCCCTGGTACAATAGATCAAATCATAGAGCTATTAAATGATCCTAATAATTATAAATATCATGAAGAAATAATTTCCTTACTCCATAATACAGGATCATATGAAAATCATAAAATTAAATTAAGAATAGCTGCATTTAATGCCATGCAAAATGATGCGTTGCAAAAAAGGGTAGAAAATGAATAAAAGTTTTTATCCAGCTTTTATAATTTTATTAATTATTTTTATTAGTTTTTCTAAAAAAGATAATTCTCCTAAACCTAATAAAAAAGATGCTCCTAAAATAGAAACTAAAATAACTGAAAATGATTCAACCGAAATAATGATTGAAATTAATGGAAATAAGCCTGAAGAAAATGTTACAAAAGAAATAAATGAAGAATTAACCACTATAAGTACTGATTCTCTTATCCAAACAAATGATACTCAATTTTACGAATTAGAAAAATCAATCGAAGACATTTTACTTAAAATGTCTTTTTTAGAAAAACAATTGTTACTAAATGAAAATTCAGCTCCATCAACTAGCTTTACTGAAAAATTAAAAAATCTTATTGATGGCCCCCCCATAAAACATCAAATTTCATTAAAAAATGAATCCATCATTGAAGGATTCATAGAAAAAGATAATGAAACAAGTATTTTAGTAATGACAAGTCTTGGAAAATTAACTATTGATAAAAATGAAATTGAATACATCGAAGAAATTGCAACCCTAGAGCCAGATATAATTTTCATTGGACATGGTTTGGAAAAAGC
>CAZQYT010000030.1:0-10741 GCA_964597475.1 uncultured bacterium
GGGGAAGGAACTAACGATGAAATGTTTTTTGTACCTTTTAGATATATATCATATGAGGAAGGTGATGAAAATATTTATTTAGGTAGTGAAAATAGCCTTTTGGGAGATTTGAATGAAGATGGAGGAATTAATGTTTTAGATGTCGTAATGTTAGCAAGTTGTATTCTTTCTGCTGCTTGTAGTGAAAGTGCAGATATTAATCAAGATAATGGATACAATGTATTAGATGTTGTTGCATTAATTAATATGATTTTATTTATATTGTAGAAGTCAATAGACTTGGCAAATGACTTTTGGATGTTGAATTTGGTCTTGGCATGATTTTACAATCAGTTTTTTCTTTATTTGCAAAAGTATAAATCCAAGGTTCACACCATCCAATTTCAGTTTTTAGTATTTGTTCGCTATTAAATCCATGTAAATACATTACAATTGATCTTATGGAATTTCCATGTGCAGAAACAATAATATTATTACCATTTTTAATAAGAGGTTTTATGTTGTTTTTAAAGTATGGAATGGTTCTGTCGGCTGTCATTTTTAAGGATTCACCATTAGGGGGTGGCGTAGCATAACTTCTTCTCCATATTTGTACTTGTTCTTCACCAAATTTCTGTGCAGCTTCAGCTTTATTTTGTCCAACTAAATCACCATAATCTCTTTCATTTAAGGCAATATTCTCCGTGATTTCAATATTTTGATTTATGTCATTTAAAATGATTGTCAATGTGTTTTTTGCTCTTTTTAATTTTGAAGTAAAAGCATGAGTAAAAGATATGTCATTTATGATAGGAGCAGAATCATGTGCTTCTTGAATTCCCTTGGGTGTTAAATTGACATCTTGCCAACCTGTGAATAAATTTTTTTCATTATACGTTGATTGACCATGTCTAATCAATACAAGTTTTGATTCCTTTGACAATTTGATCTCCTAAATATTTAGTTTTAACTTTTAAGATTATTATTAAAATTAATGTAATCTGTTTAAAACTATGTATAATTTTTATGATTACTATATATGTTTTTTTTATGAATTGGCATTAAGATGAATTTTTATTTAAATATTGGAGATATCTATGCATTGTTGGCAGCATTTTGTTGGTCATCTGGTGTGATATTTTTTGCTCTTTCGGGTAAATATTTTAGCAGTATTCAAATAAATTTATTAAAAAACATAATAGGCTTATTTTGTTTTATTACTGTTCTAATTCTTACTGGAAATTTATTTATAACATATTCTAAGCAAGAATATGGTTTGCTTTTTGTTAGCGCAATTTTAGGTGTAGCAATAGGTGATTTGTTTCTTTTGCATAGTTTGCGAAGGTTAGGTGCTGGATTATATGCAATAATAGGAACTTCATATATTTTATTTGTATTTGTGTTAGCTTTTATAATGTATGGTGAAATAATTCCAATGCAGGTTTTAATAGGGGCGATCTTTGTTGTTTTTGGAATAGTGATGCGTTCAAAAAAAATGATTAATGATCAAAAAAATAAAATATTATTTACTGGTATTGTTTATGGTTTGATTGCTCAATCATTAACTGCATTTTCAGTATTGTTGATTCGCCCAATAATGGAACATGGTCATGTGGTTCATATTGCAATGATAAGGTTTGGAATAGGAGCTTTATTTAATATTATTCATGTTTTGCTTGGTAATGGATTCATTTTTTTCAAAGAAACAATCATAAAAGGTTTTACTAATATGAAGATGCTTATTGGAGCATTCATGGGAACATTTTTATCAGTTATTTTCTGGTTGTCTGGGTTTAAGCATACTTTGGCTGGTAAAGCTGCAATTTATAATCAACTTTCAACTATTATAATTACAATTTTAGCAGCATTTTTTTTAAAGGAAAAAATGAATTTTATAAACTGGCTTGCAGTTTTGATCGCATTTTTTGGCGCCATGATTGTAAGCATGGCTTGACTTGATATTTATGAAAAAATATAAAGTTTATTTGTTAATGATTTTAGCCATGGTCACTTGGGGGATGGCATGGAGTAGTGCAAAGATTGTCAATCATTATTTGCCTTATGATGAATTGGTATTTTTACGTTTTTTCATTGGCGTTATCACCATGATTCCGTTTCTTTTTTTCTATTCATTTAATTTTATGCAAATTAAAAAACTAACTTGGATAAATATTAGTATTGTTAGCATTTTATTTTTCTTTTATAATCAATGTTTTTTTATGGGAACTGATTTTGGTGATGCTGGAAAAGGCGGAGTATTTGTTACCACTACAAATCCAATAATTACATTTATTATCATGTCATGTATTCATAAATCGATAAAGCCAATGCAATTATTTGCAATTATGGTTGGAGGAGTAGGAGGTTTGATGATTTTAAATGTTTTTAAATTAGGAATTTCACAATTATCATTACCTGGCACTTTCTATTTTATTTTATGTTCTATTATTTGGGGAATCATGACGGTATTAATGTCAAAAGGGCAAAAATACATAGATTCAATTCCATACATTACCTTATGTTACTTAATTACTTCACTAATCAGCATTCCTTTTATTGATACGGGTATTATTTTTGATAAGAGTCTATTGAATTGGAATTTTTTGTTACATTTCATGATTGTTTGTAATGCAATGTCAATTGGAACTTCAATATATATATATGCATCTGATCGTTTAGGGGCAATAGAAGTTAGTTCATTTATCTTCTCTGTACCTTTCATTGCAATGTTGACAGCATATTTTGTATTAAATGAACAAATGACATTTAATGTTATTGTGGGTGGTATCATAAGCATTATATCAAAATAATTTTACTATATTTTGTAGGAATTATAAATTAAATATTAGTAAACTTTTGTACTTATTTTAATAAAACAAGAGGTGTCATGTCAGAAACTAAGCAAGGAACTGTTAAGTGGTTCAATGAAAAAAAAGGGTACGGTTTTATTTCCAGTGAAGGTGCAGATGATGTATTTGTTCATTATAGTGACATAACTGCAGATGGATTTAAAACACTAAGTGAAGGTCAAGCAGTAGAATATGAAATTGGTGAAGGCCAAAGAGGTCCTTCTGCAAAAAATGTAAAACCAGTTTAACATTAGTATAATATTCATAATAACCTAATTCTTTTAATCCAATTATAACATATATAAAAAAACATTTTAGAAATGTTCTTAGGTGGGGTTTACGTTTACATGGAACTGGTCATCTAATTGAAGTTTTTTCAGCAATTAGAGAAGATGCTTATGTTACAGCTATAATTGCTGGAATTTTTATTAGCATTGAAATATTGGCTAGTTTTTTCATACCCGATGAACATGTACATCTCAAGCCCATTAAGTCAAAAGTACATTCAGATTGTGATTTAGACTAAGAATAATATTTTAAGTTAATTAATTTTATTAATTTTATATTTTTTTGATCTACGTCAAAAAATAAGATTTTCAACGTATGTAATCTTATGTAGTTGTTTTAATAAGAAAGGTTGAAAATGGAAAAAATATATCTTTATAATCCGGGTCCAGATGAAATTTATGAAGGTCCATCTGATGAAGATTTAGAACAGATAGAGCAAGACATAGATAAATATGTGGAATAAATTATTATTTTATAATATATAAATTCGGATTAAACCAAATAAAAAAACTCCTTAAAGGAGTTTTTTTATTTAGTAGATTTTTTTTCAGGATTAACTTCTTTTTCAAGTAGCTTTATGTCAAAAGAATAGTTCCCTAGCGGTGTATTGACGAAGTATTTTCCGATCACAGTATAAATTACATTTTTCTTTAAAATTGATTTAAAAAGTACTTTTCCAGCTTCTGAAATTTTTATTTCTGCAGTTTCTTGAAACATGAAATCATTATTTTTGGGAATTTTTATTTTTTTACTATTATAGAATTTAGATAAAAACTTTTCATTTGCTAATAATTCGAATTCTGTTTTGTCAAATGTTATTCCTAATTCATTTGGATTATTGCCAGTAAAATCAATTGTTAAAGTTAATTTATTCAATGATTTTAAAGGGTTGTAGCGTATTTTTGATATTTTAAAATCGATGGTTAGGGGTTTTATTTCATTTTTTACTGTTTCTTCTATTTTTTTAGATTCTTTTTTTATTGTTTTTTTTAAAGATTTTTTCCATGATTGGCTTAAAAGAATAGATGGGATGGCCATGATTAAAATGATTGGTATTATGTATTTTGTTTTCATGATTTATTGTATTATTTAGTTATATGTTTTTAAAAGTGATATTTATGTTATTTGTATAATATCTTTAATATAAATTAAATCAATTTTTATGAATCTTGCAATTATGTCATGATGTTTAAATTAAAATTTATAGTCATTTGGAAAAAAATCAATACCCCATTCTTTCATTATGTCTTTAACAAAATCATTTTCACAGGATTCATATATGTTTATCCAATCTTTAGAATTGATGATTGTTTGTAATTGTAGCATAAGTTCTTTTCCAGCATGATTTTTAATTTTACATAACCGGTTTTCTTCACTAAGCTGGCTTACACGATTTCCAAGAGTGTCAAGAATTTTCTGAATGTCTTTTTCTTCCATTTTCATTAATTTTTTAATGGTTTAATTTATTAATATTAAATTTTCATAATCATAATAAAATATAATAATAAAAATTATAGTTAATTATCTTCATATTTCCGTTACAAGCATTTACTTGATGTATTATTGAAATAATTGTAATATATGACATGGAAGTAAGAAGCCATATTATTTTTTTAATGGTATTATTTTTAAATTTCTTGTTTAGTCAGAATGAAGTATGTTTTGAAGTTGAACCTAATCCTTTTCCTTTAGATCCAGCCCTATCTAGTTTTCATAAATATGTTAATGTATTAAATTGTCTTGACATATATGGTGAATCTCAAATTTCTGATGAAAAAATGTTACATGCAGCTTCCATAGCAGCTGAACTTTTAGATAATGATGAAGATGGGGTGGTAGATGATCCAGCCATTGAGGCTTCATTGATTGAATTAGATGCCATGATGCCTCTTTTTAATTCAGAATGGTCTTCTGGGCAAGATAATGTTTTTGATTATTATGACGGATGTTTAGGTGCAGCTTTGTATAAAAATGAAATTGATCCATCTCAACCTGGCCATTGGGGGGATGATGCCTCAGTGGAAGAGATATTGCATACGATTAATGCATGTGGACAAGTTGAAGTATATCCCGATGCATTTAGTTTGTGGCCAAATTCATCTTCATTGACTGATGCAATGGACATTGCTAGAGGAGGACAGTTCATAAATATCCCATCACAGTATCCAGATGAAGCATGGTACCATTATGATGACTGGACATGTGACTATGAGTGCATGGCAATGGAATATTTGTATTGGTGCATAGTTAGTCACATGGGGATTTTGGATGATATTCAAACATGTAATGGCATTAACAATGAATGGGAATTATGTACTCCAGAACTTTTTGAATCAATAGATGTTTCCATGCATGCATTGATAACAGACATACAATATAAAATACCTCAATTGGCTCCTGATGGAAATTATTGTCCTTCTAATGATGGTTTAGGTGATTTGAACAATGATGGCATCATTAATGTTTTAGATTTAATTGATTTGGTAAATATAATTTTTTCAGCAAATTATGATGAACTTGCAGACATTAATTTTGATGGAATGAATAATATTTTAGATGTCATTGCAATTGTAAATATTATTTTAGAAAATTAGCTAATGATATTATTAAAAGAAATCAGCCACATTCAGGAGGAGAAGAATGTGGCCGATTGGGATCTATAACGCATGTGTATGTTTTATAAACTATATGAAAGTGATAAATGTTCCAATAATTAAAAAAATATGAATTCTATTACATTTAAAGAAAAATTATACGATGTCATTTTTGAATCTGACACTCCGTTGGGTAAAGCCTTTGACGTTGCATTAATCATTAGTATTTTAATGAGCGTCATGGTTGTATTCATTGATAGTGTTGATCATTATAATGAAAAATATGGTGCTATGTTGTATGCTCTTGAATGGTTTTTTACGATTCTTTTCACATTAGAATATTTTCTTAGAATATATTGTATAGGAAAACCTTTCATGTACATGAAAAGTTTTTTTGGTTTAGTGGATTTAATTTCAATCATTCCTACATATGTCAGCATATTTTTTCCTGCTAGTCGTTTTTTAACTGTAATTAGGATACTTAGGGTGTTGAGAATTTTTCGCATTTTAAAATTAATATTATTTATTGGTGAGGCAAATATTTTAATGGAAGCCATAATTGCTTCTCGTAGAAAAATAATAGTATTTCTTTTTTTCATGCTTTCACTTGTAACCATATTTGGTTCCATCATGTATCTCATTGAAGGAGAGACAAATGGATTTACAAGCATTCCACGAAGCATGTATTGGGCAATAGTTACCGTAACAACAGTTGGATATGGCGACATGGTGCCGCAAACTGAACTTGGGCAAGTTTTGAATTCTTTTGCCATGATTATTGGTTATGCTACCATAGCAGTTCCAACAGGAATTATTTCTGCAGAATACTCTAATGCCATTCATAAGTCTAATAATTTGGTGTGTCATGGCTGCAGTAATGAAAATCATGAGGATGATGCAGAATTTTGTAAAATTTGTGGAATGAGTTTAAGTTAGCACATTAATCAAGGAGAAGTAAGATGAAAAATAAATTAAATATAATGTTATCTTTTTTATTGTTTGTTAATATTAATCTTCAAGCTGGCTGTGGATCGTGTCTTGGAGATGTTAATAATACTAGAAATACTCATGAAAAAAAAATCAAAGATAATACTTTAGTAATGTCAGTTCCTGATAATGGTAAAATTACTGGGCTCGTCATTGCATCTTGTGGCATGTGTAATTTAGGAACAAAAGACAAAGGTTGCAGTTTATCTATTAAGATAGGTGAGAAAACTTATCCTGTTAAAGGAACTAGCATACATGATCATGGTGATGCACCTGCTGTTGATGGTTTTTGTAGTGCTGTTCGTGTTGCGTGGGCAAGTGGAAAGATTGAAAAAAATATTTTCAATGCAGATTCATTTGTTTTGGTAGGAAATTCAAATTAATCTTTTGAATAAAATCAAGTTTAGATGATATCAAAATTAAACATTCATATAATAGTCATTATTTTTTTTACGACTCTTTTTTCTAGAGAATGCTTGGTTGATCATGGTAACTCTTCAAGGTCAACTAGACCCGATAAAGATACTTTTGCCATATCTCCTTCTGGGCATTTTTACATACATTATGATACAACAGGTAATGCTGCACCTAATCTTTTAGATGAAGATGATATAGGAACTTATGGATATGGCGTGCCTGATTATGTTGATGCCGTAGGAGTGATTGCTGATTCTGCTCATCATGTTTTAGTAGATGTATTAGGTTATGATGAAGAACCTTTTGATGGAGAAGGTGGATATGATATTTATATAATGAGTTATTCTGCAGGGATGTATGGTTTTTGTTATCATGATGGAAATGGTACTAGCTATTTAAGAATTGATAATGATTATGAAGGCTATGATTCAATTTTCGATCTTACTCCGATGAAAATAATGCAAATAACAGTCGGGCATGAATATTTCCATGGAATTCAGTGGGGATATAGATTTAATTTGTCTGGAAATGTATTTTTTTATGAAATGAGTTCCATGTGGTTTGAAGACGTTTTGATATCAGATGGGAATGATTATCTAGATGGATGGGCAGATCCATTATTAAATAATCCCACGGCTTCTTTTGACAATACTGGAAATGGTTATGAGCTTGCATTATTTGGGCATTATTTGAGTAGTTTTTTAGATGAGAAAGGAAAAGGGAATATAAATGAAACTACTATAATAAGGGAAATGTGGGAACAATTTGGCTCATCGACTTCAAATGCATTTTCAGCTGTAAAACATGTGTTGGATGGAGAAAATTATGCTTTGACATTTTCAGAAGCTTGGATCGATTTTATTTCTAGAAATTTATATAATGGTAAGTATGATGACATGGGGAATTCATTTTATTATTATGAAGATCAAACGTTGATAAATCCCATTTTTACATCTACTTCTAATTTAAATGATGACGTTTCATTTTCTTTACAATTAGATGATGAGTCTGCAGCAATTTCATCTTATTCTCCATTAGAATCAAATTACATCTTAGAAATAAATCATTCGAGTGAGAACTATCTTGGCCGATTGGCTTTAATTTCAAATAATCAAAATAGTATTAACAATAATTTATTTTGGTCAAATGATACATCTATAATAAGTGCAGCAGATGAAGTTCATTTTATTTATGGAACAGAAGAACCAATTCAGAATTTGAACATCAATGCTCAAATGTCACAATCAACGCAATTATTAGGTGATCTTAATGGTGATGGCAGATGGAATGTAATGGATGTAATTGCTCTGGTCAATTGTGTCATGAATGTAAATTGTGCTGATATAGGTTATGTTTCAGATCTTAATGGTGATGGTGATTGGAATGTGATGGATGTAGTTACTCTAGCTAATTGTGTTCTTGCTGCCAATTGTCAAGATTTATGAAACTTATTTGATATTTTTTAATTTTAAGACGAGAATTTTATCCTATTAAATAGTGTAACAAATTGCAACTTATATTGTATTCATGTACAATAAAGTCATATTTTATGGTTGATCAATTTTTCAACTAACTTGTTATCATTAAGGGGGATAATCATGTATAATCAAAGCCGCTTCCATTTGATTAGTTTATTTATTTTTATTCAATTTGTTTTTGCTAATAGCCTTTCTTTATCTGAGGGGGATACTGGTTGGGATGTGATTTTTAATAGTGATGCTGCCATTGCAGGGTTTCAGTTTAATGTTGATGGAGCAGAACTTTTATCTGCGAGCGGTGGTGCTGCTAGTGATGCTGGTTTTACCGTTTCAACAGGCAATGACATTGCATTGGGTTTTAGCTTGACAGGGGCTACAATTGATCCAGGAGAAGGTGTTCTCTTGACATTGGAGTTAATTGGTACTCCCACTTCTTTAAGTGGAATAATAGTATCAGGTATTGAAGGTGATAATCTTAATTTTATTTATGATGATTGTTATCCTAATGTTGATTTAGGTTGTGGTTGTGGTGAGGATGGCCCTTCAGGATGTGATGATGTTTGTGGCTCTACGTTAGAAAATGATGAATGTGGTGTATGTGGAGGAGATGATTCTTCTTGTGCAATTTACATGATTGATATTGCTTATGATAGCGATACTGCAATAGCAGGTTTTCAATTTGCCATTGAAGGTTCAAATTTGCTCGGAGCATCAGGTGGATCCTCTAGTGATGTTGGTTTTACCGTTTCAACTGGAAATAATACGGTTTTAGGCTTTAGTTTGACAGGAGCTACCATCCCTGAGGGAAGTGGAATTTTAACAACTTTAGAAGTAGAAGGACCTGGGACCTGTATTGTTAATTTAATCTTATCTGATTCTAATGGTAATGGTTTGGAAGCAGACATAGTTGATTGTTTGAATATAGTTTATGTAACTCCTGTTTTGGGTTGCATGGATGAAAATGCATGTAATTTTGATTTAGAAGCTAACGTTGATGATGGGAGTTGCTTGGAAAATGATTGTGCTGGCGAATGTGGTGGAAATGCAGAAATTGATGAATGTGGCGTATGTGGTGGTAATGGTATCGCTGATGATGCTTGTGATTGTGATGGTAATATTGAAGATTGTGCAGGTGTTTGTGGTGGCTTGGCAGAAGTTGATGATTGTGATGTTTGTGAAGGTGATGGAACAAGTTGTTTATATGCTACATTATCTTTTGGGTTAATTGATGATGATAATATTGAAATCTGGCTTGATTCTCCTTTGGATGTTGCAGGTTTTCAATTTAATGTGAATGGTTTGTCCATTAGTGGAGTAAGTGGAGGAAGTGCTGCAGATGCTGGATTTACTATTTCAAATAGTACTAATACTGTAGTTGGTTTTTCACTTTCAGGGGATATAATTCCTGCAGGAGATGCCTTGTTAATGAATCTTTCTCATAATGGCGTTACAGGTGATGACATATGTATTTCCAATGCAATCATTTCAGATCAAGATGCAAATTCAATTACTGTTGAATTAGGTTCTTGCCTGAATCCTGCTGATTATTTTAATGGAGGATGCTTAGATGAAAATGCCTGTAATTTCATTGAAGATGTAGATTATGATGATGGTTCTTGTAACTATGCTCAAGATAACTTCGATTGTGATGGCAATTGCATCGTAGACATTGATTGTTTTGGTGAGTGTGGTGGATTAGCAGTTTTAGATGAATGTGGTGTGTGTGGAGGTGATGGACCTGAAGAAAATTTTGATTGTGAAGGAAATTGCTTAGTAGAATTGGATTGTTTTAATGAGTGTGGCGGATCAGCAGTTTTGGATGAATGTGGTTTATGCGGAGGAGATGGCTCGAATTGTGAAAATCCTCAGGCTACCATGAGCTTTGGCGATCTTGGTGGTGATTTAATGTTGCAAATTGAATATGTGTCATCAGAAGAAGGGGACGCATGTTTGGCAAATCCAATTTTATCTGATTCTCAAGGTGGGGCTGTTAGTTCGCTTGTTGGAGAATGTATACCCACATCTGATCAAGGACAATTAGATTTATTCCTAAATAGTTCAGTAGGCATTGCGGGATTTCAATTTAATGTTACTGGTCTTACCATCGTTGGGGTCGGTGGAGGAAGTGCTGCAGATGCTGGATTTACTA
>CAZQYT010000031.1:0-10472 GCA_964597475.1 uncultured bacterium
TTAAATTATTTTTAAAATTAAATTGATTTAATGAAAATAAATTTTTTTTGAAATCTGTTTTTCTAGGATCACTTCTTAATTCCGCCCATTCTGCATCCTCATCAATTTGTTTTTTTAATTGAACTTTTAATTTATCAAATTCATTCTTTTTGATTATCCCAGCTTTAATGCAGGATAATTCAAAAACAATTAATGGATCACGCTCTAAATCCTGTTCCAATTCTTCTTTTGGCCTATATTTTCTTTGATCATCTGAAGAAGAATGAGGCAATAAACGAACTACATCAGATACAACAAGAGAGGGGCCTTTGCCTTGTCTTGCTCTATCAACAGCTTTATTAAAGGCCATGTGAGATTCAAAAAAATTTGTTCCATCAACATTAAAACGAGCCAAATTTTCATAACCAGAACTAATATTATAAACTGATGAGCCAGAAGTTTGATCTGCTATTGGTACAGAAATTGCATAATTATTATCTTGCACATGAAAAATAACTGGAGATTTTTCTCTACTAGCCCAATTTAAAGCTTCATGGTAATCTCCTTGACTTGTAGTTCCTTCACCAGAACTAACATAAACTACCGCATGCTTTCCATTTCTCAACAATGAAAAACCTGCTCCGGTAGCCTGTAAATATTGAGTACCAGTCGGACTAGATTGACTAACAATTTTCAGTTCACCATGACCAAAATGTTGAGGCATTTGACGTCCACCTGAACTTGGATCTTCTTCTTTTGCCAAGAATGAAAGTAAATGATCTCGACTTGTCATGCCCAGCCCCAAACAAAAGGCTTGATCACGATAATAGGGATATGCATAATCAAATCCAGGTTTAAGTGATAAGGCCGCAGCAACGCCTGACGCCTCATGGCCAGCTCCTCCAATATGAAAAAAACCTTTACCTTGCTTTAAAAGAATCAACTGTTTATCATCCAAATATCTAGAAAGTAACATTGTAGAAAAAATGTCAATCAATTCTTTTTTAGAAAAACCTTTATACTTCATGCAAATTTCTTTCAAAAATATCATTAAATGAATCAATGACTTGTTCCATGAAAACTTCCATTTCAATGTCAATCCCTTGCTCTTTAAAGGAAGTAATACCATACTCAAATATTCCACACGGAATCATTCCGTCAAAATATTTTAAATCTGGATTTACATTAAACGCAAATCCATGCATTGTCACCCATTTAGAAAGCCTTACTCCCATTGCACAAATTTTTTCATCCTCAATCCATACACCTGTTAAATCATGTTTTCTTTCTCCAATAATACCATTTTTTTTCATAGATTCAATAACTACGCATTCTAAAGATCGCATGTACCAAGAAACTGACATTTTATAATCATGTAAATCTAAAATAGGATAACAAACAAGTTGTCCAGGACCATGATATGTAACTTGCCCTCCACGATCAATCTGAATCACATCTGCATCATCTGGTTTAGAATCCAATAAAAAATTTGAATTTGCATTTTTTCCAAAAGTATAAACATGGTCATGCTCAACAAATAAAACGATATTCCCAATACCACCTGAAACTCTTTGAGCATGCAATTCTTTTTGCAAATCCCAAACAGGATCATAAGGTTGCCTACCAAGATAAAAATATTGCATTGTTTTTGAAGAATCTAAATGATACCAAATTTCAGAAGGAATTTGTAAAAAAATGACTTTTGATGAAACATTTACTAAATCCATCAAATATGAATTGCCTCATCATATGCATCAGCGCTAGCTTCTAATATTGCCTCAGATAATGTAGGATGGGGATGAATGGAAGTTAATATTTCATGGTAGGTCGTTTCTAATTTTCTTGCTATTACAGCTTCAGTTATTATGTTAGTTGCTTCAGCTCCAATAATATGGCAGCCCAACATTTCACCATATTTTTCATCATAAATAATCTTAACAAATCCTTCTGATTGTCCTGAAGCAATAGCTTTACCAAGACCTCTAAAAGGGAAATTCCCTACTTTAATATCGTAGCCTGCATCTAAAGCTTCCTGTTCTTTAAGTCCAACAGAGGCTACCTCAGGGTGACAATATGTACAGCCAGGAATATTAGAATATTCCATAGGATCAGGTTTTTTTCCAGATAAATGCTCTGCTGCTACGATACCTTCTGCTGATGCAACATGAGCTAACCATGGGGGGCCAACCACATCTCCAATAGCATAAATACCATCTTTAGATGTTTCCATAAAATTATTAACTTTAATCCAACCATTATTCATGATTATTCCACATTCTTCCAAACCAATATTTTCAATATTCCCTTGAACCCCAACAGCAATAAGAACCTTTTCTGCTTCAATAATGTCGCCATTATTTAAATAAACTTGCGCCATATTATTTTTTTCAATTTTATCAACCATTACATTAGTTAAAATATTCATTTTTCTTTTAGAAAATATTTTTTGCAATTCTTTTGATATGTCAATATCTTCAGATGGTAAAATATTAGGCAATGCTTCAATTAATGTAACTTCTGTACCAAAAGTATTATAAAAATGTGCAAATTCAACACCAATTGCCCCTGCGCCTATGATAATTAAAGATTTAGGTTGCTTGCTTTGAATCATTGCCTCCTTATAGGTCAAAACTTTATCCCCATCAGGCTCCATTCCTTTAAAAAACTTTGCCCTAGCTCCTGTCGCAATAATTATGTTTACTCCTTTAAATTGTTTTTCTTTTCCATCTCGATCAATCACACTAACAATATTTCCTTCAAGTAGCTTGCCTTTGGCAGTCATATGAACAATTTCATTTTTTTTCAATAAATATTCAATTCCCTTGGAAAGGCGCTTCACAACATCACGAGAACGCTTTATTACTTTATCCCAATTAACGCTCATTTTTTCAATTTCTATGCCATATTTCGATGCATTTTGCAGCATATTATAAATATCAGCATTTTTTAATAATGATTTAGTTGGAATACATCCCCAATTAGCACAAATTCCACCTAAATGATTATCTTCAATCAATAAAACTTTCTTACCAAGCTGAGAGGCTCTTATTGCCGAAACATAACCTCCTGGCCCACCACCAATAATTATGACATCATACATTTTCATTTTTTCATTGAAATTATATTTAAAAATTCTTCTCTAGTACGAGAATCTTGCCTAAACAAACCTAACATAGAAGAGGTAGTTGCATATGAATTTTGTTTCTCCACACCTCTCATTTGCATGCACATGTGTTCACCTTCTAATACAACAGCTACTCCTTTTGGAGATAAAACATCATTTAGTGACTCGGCAATCTGATGAGTCATCCTTTCTTGAACCTGCAGCCTTCTACCAAACATGTCAACAATCCTAGGTACCTTAGAAAGGCCTATGATTTTTCCATCAGGAATATATGCGACATGCGCCTTTCCAAAAAATGGTAGCAAATGATGTTCACATAAACTAAAAAAATCTATGTCTTTAATGGTTACCATTTCATCATAATCTTCTTTAAACACAGCATTGTTTATTATTCCATCTAAATCTTGACCATAACCCTTAGATAAAAATTTCCAAGCATTAGCTACTCTATTTGGAGTTTTAACGATACCTTCTCTACTAGGATCTTCTCCAATTTCTATTAATAATTTTTCAATTAATTTTTCAATATTTTTTAAATTTTTATCATTCATTTCATTCCTCTGGGCCATAATATTCTGTAAAAATTGTTGGAGTTTCCTGCAATTTCACGCAATGTAATCTAGCAGGTATGACAATGTGTGAATCAATTTGCTCCCAAATAAATTGCACCATATTTTCTGTGGATGGCTGTTTGCCAACAAACCACGCAATATCCTTTTCAATCTGAGAATGATCCATAACATCTAATACTTTCTTGCTCACCAAATCATTTAAATCTTTTAAATTTATTATAAAACCCGACTCAAGGTCAATTGGTCCTGAAATTGTAATAAATAATAAATAGTTATGTCCATGTATATGGATATCTTTATCAAATACATCCTTATTCTTTTCCTTGGACCATCCATCATTCCAATAACGATGAGCAGCACAAAACTTATATTGTTTAGTTATGTATGGCATCCTAAAATAATTACAAATAAATAAAAATTGTATCCTACAAATATAAATAGAAAATAAAATTTACAGACTATTGATTCATTTGAACAATTGTAGAATGAAAAAATATTGTTTTTTTTAAATAGATGAAGGGCACAAGTCAAATAAAATACATTCCTTACATTTTGGGCGATTTGCAATACATACTTTTCGACCATGATCAATCAAAAGATGAGCAAAAATTGTCCAACTATTTTTATCGACAACTTTCATTAATTCTTTTTCAATAATTACTGCATTTTTACTTTTTACAAATTTCAAAAGGTTTGTAATTCTAGTTACATGCGTATCAACGACTAATGAAGGGACTGAATAGACATTCCCCAAGACTACATTAGCAGTCTTCCTGCCAACACCAGGCAATTTTATCATCTCCTCTAAATTTTCAGGAAGCTTGCCAGCATATGATTCTAATAAAGTCTTAGACATTTCTTTAATTGATTTAGCTTTATTATTATAAAATCCAGTACTAAAAATTTCTTTTTTTAATACTGATAATGACACATTGACAAAATCCATGACAGAAGGATATTTAAAAAATAATACTTTTGTAACTTTATTAACCCTTTCATCAGTGCATTGCGCTGATAAAATCGTCGCGACAAGAAGCTGGAATGGAGAATCATAAATTAGAGAACACTTTGATTCAGGATATTCTTTCTTAAGCCTCATGACAATTTGTGACATGCGTGTTTTTTTCTTAGCTAAAGATTCAGCAGGCATGAAAAACTTTCTCTACGATTGGATCTAAATTGTTTAAAAATTCTTTTCTCTCCAATACAATATCAAATCCAAAATTAGAATAATTATTAATTACATCAGAAGTTAAATCATGATAAAATCCTAATAAAGTAAAAAAAATATGGCCTTTCAATTTTGATATATTTTGTAAAACATGATCATTAATACAATTTAAATCAACTATCAAAACTCCTCCATTCAACTTCCCAAGCGAATCTATCTCATCAACTAATTCTAAATCATATGAATTTATAGTTGCTAATTTTGCAATTTTAGCCCCCACTTCAATTCCATCAAGCCAAACAATAATAGTTCCCTTACTCATCTAATACTTTAAGTTTTATAATATAACTATCAATAAAACATGATGTTTTATCTATTGAATTTAAATGAAATTCTAATAGTTTTATTTCATCAACCAAAGCTGGGGAATCAATATCTCTAACAATTTCAAAAGAATCAAACTTCCCTATACTTTTACGAACCATACTTCTAGCGCCATTTAAATTTTGATTAAACAAATGAAAATAACCTACTGCGAGCTGTATCAAACCTTGAATAAATTTTGCATCTTTAAGTTTATGATTAACCCACAACTTTTCCCAATACTCATGTGCATCATAAAATCTTCGTTCATTAAATGCCAATATACCTTTATTAAAAATTTCTTTTTCATCCGCCATGTCTAATTACCTCTCTTAATCTCATCAATGATATCATAATACTTTTTGCCACTTCTAATCTTAACGGCAACTGTAAGAGGATCATGATAAAACCATAGCCACCATTTTTTTTTCGCAGCCTCATTTAAAAACTTAGTTTTCTCTTCAAGAGTAAGAACCGCATTTAAATCATAACCCATTATCCAAGGAAGCTGTAAATGAGATTTAAGGGGAATTAGGTCCGAACAAAACACAATTGTTTCACCTTTATCGGTAATTTTTATCAGCTGCTGAACATCCGTGTGCCCATTGACAATCATTGTAGAAATACCATTTAATATCTCTACATTTTCATCTAATAAAAATAACTGTCCTGTTTTTTTCAAAAGTTCAAAATTCACCTTCAAATAACTAGCAGAATCTCTAGGGCTTGGATTCAAACCTGCATCCCAATTCCTCTTTGATATAAAATATTTTGCATTTGGAAAAGTTGGAATCAACAAGTTATCAGAATTCAACATGGTTGCACCACCAGCATGATCAAAATGAAGGTGAGTAAGAACCACATGAGTAATGTCCGTCAAATCAAGTCCATTTTTTTCAAGCGCATCTTTCAATGGATGCTTGGATTGTCTGACATTGAAACGTTCCATAAAATTTCCATCCAATTTATTACCCATGCCTGTTTCAATTAAAATTTTTTCACGACCTTTTTCAACCAATAAACATCTAAGGGAAAGATCAATTCTATTTAAGGTGTCTGCAGGGTTTGTTTTTTCCCATAAAACTTTAGGAACTGATCCCATCATCGCACCACCATCTAGACTAAATTCGCCTGTTTCTAAAGAAGATATGTTACAATTTCCTATTGAGATCAACATGCACCCATCATCAATCTATAAATTTCATCAGATTCATCTGCATAATTATATAATGAACGAATGGCATCTAATAAAAATATATACTCTTCATTTATTTCAGATATTTTGAGATTAGATACATACTTTCCAAATCCTTTCTCCTTATCCTCACGCAATGATTGCAGTAAAGATTCTGGTATCATATGTAAAAACATGTCTGAATTTTTATTATTATTTTTAAAATCCGTCAATTTTAATGATATTGTCTTAATGCGAACCATGTCTGTCATCAATATTTGATAAGAATGACAAATTACAAAAAAATTTAACAAATCTACCTCTTTGTCATCCGTTTTACCCCCTGACAATAAACAATCAAGCGCAATAAATAATATTGCCATACCATCTTTAGGATCCATGAATTTAACCGATTTATATGCAGCCCAACAAAATAAAATCTCTTTATTAGTACGTTGCAATGAAATCTCAAATAAAATTTCCATTAAATATTTCGGATCTGAAACTTGAGCTAAATGATATAAATATTTTTTTGCTTCATCCTTATCTTTTTTATTTATCAAGTTTTCTAATTCGAATGTACTTAATAATTCCATTGAATCCTTAGAATTTAAATTAAATTCAAAATTATTATTTGGCTTAAAATTTCCAACATAAGAATCTAGCCATCTAAGCAAATCAATAGAAACATGATCTCTTGAAACTCCCAACAAAGATTTACAAGCTTGAATAACTTGAAGTAAATGCCCCTCAGAATAAGAAACTTGGGAAGAAAAATTAAATAAAATATCTAATCTATCTTTCACATTATTCATTTCATTCCTATTCATCACCCACCATATTTCCATCCAGTTTTACGCAATTCCAAAGGCTTAGAGCTATTTATCAGTTTTACATTTTCTACCATGCATAAAAATAAGGGATGGTCTCCATTCCCTAGTACTTCCAAAACAGAACAATGGATATATGATGGCACAGCACCTAATATAGGCAAATCATTAACTAACTTAAATTTTTCACCATTTAATTCATTGCCAACCACATTGGTAGAAGTAAAAAACTTAGCAGCAAAACTTTTTTGATCATCACTCAACATATGTAAAATAAATTCTTTCCTTTCTCTTACCAATTTATATGGACCCGAATCTTTTTTCAAACAAACTGAAAGCATTGGAGGTTCAAATGAAGCTTGACTAACCCAAGTTACTGTAGCAGCGGTATAATGATCTTTATTTTTTGTTGTCAACACATATACACCATACGACAACATTCCAAGCACCTCTTTTCTATCTAACATGTCCATATCTACCTCCAATACTTAATAAGATGATGACATAAATTTAATTATCTTAAACAACCATAAAAAATAATTTCACTAACTTCATTATTTATGTAAATTTTTCCATTGACAATGATAAATTTTAATTAAAATGGCACAAGCTGGCCTACATGCCATAATTGGCTATCATACAAATAAAATCATTCCGAGTGAAAAACATCTCATGCCTGGAGTTGTATTTGGTTCCATGCTTCCAGACATTGATGTTATCTTAGTTGCATTCGGATCCTTGTTTCATGATATTAATAATGCAGAAAAATTATTTCACAGAACTTTTACACACAGTTTCTTTACATTGATTTTTATTTATCTATTATTTGCAATACTATCTGAACTTAAAAAAAAACCTTCAATAAAAATAATTGGAAAAGGAATTGCAATTGGAATGTTAACACATTATCTAACTGATATTTTTCTTTGGTTTAATTCAATTGACCTCCTATGGCCTCTTCCCATTCCCTCTATAAATTTATGGAACTTATGGGCACCATCATCTGAAAAACTATATGACTTCTTATTAATAATGGAATTTTTTTGTTTCAGATGGTACGCCTGGTTTCTCATAAAAAAACATTATGAAAAACCTAATATACATTCTTGGATAGTTGTATATCTTAATAAATGGAAGAAAATTGAATCTATACTGTTTATTTCATTCATTCTCATTACTATGATATCAATTCCACACTTTAAACTTTTATTCGGCATTGCTTATATTCCATCTTTGATCATGGCATTATTTTCAACATATTTAAGCAAAGAGGCATTAGAATGTCTTCCAGCATGATTTTATTGGAACTTTTTATAAAATGAAAATTTATACTTATTAATGGAAACAATTTCAACTTTTGTTTTTTCTGTTGGGTTAATTATTTTTGCAGCTCATTTTTTTACTGCACTTTTTGAAAAAACCCGAGTACCTGATGTTTTACCACTCATATTCATTGGAATTCTCGTAGGACCTCTATCAGGCATTTTATCTCCAGGTGACTTTGGATATGTAGGCCCCCTTTTAAGCGCTGTTGCTCTTACTTTAATGCTATTTGAAGGAGGTAGCCATCTAACTTTAGAAACTCTAAAAAATTCTCTTAAAGATTCCGTCATCTTAGCTCTTTCTACATTTATATTAACAATTATCATATCAAGCGGCATGGCTTATTATTTTATGGGATTAAATATTATCCCAGCACTTTTCATCGGCTCTGTTCTTGGCAGTATTTCTCCTGCTGTAGTCGTCCCTATTGTAAGGATGTTAAATTTATCAGATAATACAAAATCCATGCTTGTAGTAGAAACAGCAATCACAGATGTTTTAAGCATCATTATTTCCTTAGCAGTACTTAAAACTTTCCAATCGGGACACAATACAATCATGGCGTTCATTGGTACTGATTTAATTGCAACAATGATAATGTCATTACTCCTTGGATTTGGAGGTGCAGTAATCTGGTCAACCATTTTAGAAAAAATAAGGAAATTCCCAAATACCATTTTTACCACACTTGCCTTTATTTTTCTCCTTTATGGTTCTGCTGAAATATTAGGATATAGTGGCCCAATTTCAGTTTTAATTTTTGGAGTAGTTCTAGCAAATTCAAAAAAAATACCACTAGATATTGTCCAAAGATTTGGAGCAGACCACTTAACAGAATTTACTAGTATTGAAAAAACATTGTTTTCTGAAGTCATTTTCCTTGTAAAAACATTCTTTTTTATTTTTTTAGGCATATCAATACAATTTAGCAATTTAAAAATAATGTTCATGGGACTTATCCTAACATTAACAATTTACATAGGAAGGTTGATTCTATGTAAAATTTTAATCTCAAAAAAAACAGATACATATGAATCTGCAATGATATCATTTATCATTCCCAAAGGCCTTGCTGCGGCAGTATTAGCAGAAGTTCCAATGCACATGGGCCTTCCTATCGATTCAATATCTACATTCACTGAAATAAGATCAATAATTTACATTGTAATTTTATTAAGCATTTTACTAACTGCTATCTTAATATATGGACAAGAATCCGGTATGACTAAAAATCGTTATGAAAAATTCTTTTCAAAATTTAACTAATTTTTCTTTAAAATTAATTTTCCATATTTGTAATTTTACATGAGTGTAAAAATATTCATTTCGAATCTTCTTAATGCCAAAAAAGAAGCATATTAGCGGAAATATTAATGGAAAATCAGATTTCCATGTTGAATTTAAACCAGCTAAATCAGGTGGTTTAATTCTCAACATCCATTCTAAAACAAGCATGCTTCATGAAAAAAAACTCAATTCAATAATCAAAAAAACCTTACAAGATTTAGAAGTTAAAAATGGTGAATTAAATATTACTGACAATGGCGGACAATACTTTGTTTTACAAGCCCGCATTGAAGCAGTAATAAAATCAGCAAACCCTAAATTAAAAAAATCTTCACTTGATAATTTAAAAAAACATGCACAATATAAAACTTCCAAAAGTCGTTTCAGAAGGAGCAGGCTATACATCCCTGGAAATCAAGCAAAATTAATGCTAAATGCGGGAATACATCGCCCTGATGCAATCATCTTAGATCTTGAAGACTCTGTTGCACCATTAGAAAAACAATCTGCTCGTCTAATTGTGAGAAATGCTCTTAGAACGCTTGATTTTTTTGGTGCAGAAAGAATGGTAAGAATAAATCAAGGCAACTTAGGATTTGAAGATTTAGAAGCCATCATTCCTCACAATGTACATGTCATTTTAATACCA
>CAZQYT010000032.1:0-10012 GCA_964597475.1 uncultured bacterium
TTTTTCATGCAATTTTTTCTTTCATTCACAACATGCATCATGCCAAAAGCTTTTCCTAGATAATAATAACCAAAATAACTAACAGCTTCATCTTCTTCAAGTTCTCCATGAAGAGATTTTAATTTTTCAATGTCCATCTTTCCTTCATCAATTAAAATGCAAGTTTCAATGACACGCAGCAATGTCCTGTCCATCGGTATTATTCCAGAAGTTTTTTTAATCATTAATTGACATCTGTTCACATATTTGGATGCACGTACATAATCTTCATTATACATCAACACGTGAATCAACTCCATGGAATAATGAATTACCCAGCGCCTAGACTCATCCATTTGTATTTTTTCAATGCCCTCCTTGTAAAGATGAATGGCCTCATCCAAATTACCTTCGTTAAAACATCTCATTCCTCGCAGTACATCCACTTTCCCAAGTAAAAACAAGTTACTAAATTCTTCAAAAATTTCTTGAGCAACTGAAAGATGTTTTTCAGCTTCTTCAAACAACCCAATTTTAGAAAGAGAATCAGCCATTATGGCCATGGAATAGGCCCCAAACAGATTATTTCCAATGCTCACGTAATACCCAATGGATCGATTGGCATTTTCAATGGAAAGCGTAAAATCTCCCTTGGTATAATAAGCATTCGCAATTTGATTGTAGCTGCTTGCCAAGACATTTCTATCTTCAAACTCTTCCTTGATTGCAAGCGAACGATGAAAACAATCCAAGGCATCATCAATTTTTTCTGAATCAACAAAAACATGACCTAAGTTGTGTAATGTAGAAGCAATGTTTCGCCTGTTATTATATTGCAAGTAAATGTCTAATGCTTTCTCCAAGTAATGAATAGACTTGTTGTGTTTTTCCAATCGATGGTACAAGGTTCCCAAATGTCCATATACATAAGCATCGCTCATGTCCAGATCATCTTGTCTTGCCAAGTCCAATGCAGAAAAGAATTCATCCTCAGCAACATCATAATTTCCATTTAAAAATGAAATCCACCCCTTATTGGAATGCGCATACAAGAACGAAGGATCCAACTCCGTTGCCTTGTTAAAATGTTCTCTAGCCATCATCATGCTTTCAGAGCTCTTGGGAATGTCAATGAGATGACGTCCCTTTATGTAATGCTCCATGGCTTTGGGGTTTGAAGTGGGCTGAACTTGAAAGGATTTTTCAACATGATCTGGAAGCTCCAAGTCA
This sequence comes from uncultured bacterium, assembly GCA_964597475.1. Classification (GTDB taxonomy): domain Bacteria; phylum Fidelibacterota; class Marinisomatia; order SCGC-AAA003-L08; family D37C17; genus JAYZCM01. Next base: position 1,210 of record CAZQYT010000032.1, read on the forward strand.
AATTGATAGAGTATTTTTAATAAAATTTGTCCTTTAATGGCATTGAATTCCGTTCCACTAAACTTGAATGTTTTTTCAAAGCATTGTCTATCTTCAGTCATGTTCTTCATTTCAAGATGCAACTCATATTCTTTTTCACCTTTCAGAATACTACCAAACAGCATGTGATCTACCTGCATTCTTCTTGCTATTTCTGACATGGGAAGATTTATGTCTTCATACTGTTCGATTTCTGTCGGAGAGGGCATTCTAAGAGCATTAATTCCCGCCATGCTCTTGATGATTTCTTGGGCAATGCCACGACATGAAACCTCATCTTCCTTTTTACCTAAATTCTTAAAATTAATCATGCCAATGGAATAAATGTCAATGGGACTATATTTGTCCATGTCAACCACTTGTACGCCTCTATCCAACGTCTCTTTTTGTAAAGCCTCATGAGATTGAGCCGTAAAATTCAATTGATCCAAGTAAAGCTTAAAAAGCTTACAAGGCTCCTTGATGTTTTTCATCTTGACATGACCTATCTCCTTGGTAAAGATTGAAGCATCATCTTTAATGGCATCATGTACGGGCTTACTTATAAAAATCCCATCAACAGGTGCAACAGCCTCTATCCTACTTCCAAGATTCACCACATGTCCCAACAAATCATCTCCCTTAACAACAAGATTTCCCATGTGCAAACCTATTCTAATGCGTATTCGATCATTCTTGGAATGGATTTTATTTCTATGAATAAAAGTTTTCTGAATCTCAATTGCGCAATGAGCAGCTTCATTTGACATGTCAAATTCTGCAAATACTGCATCTCCTATGAATTTGATTATAGATCCTTGATGCTTGTCAATGGATTTTGCAATAATCTCATTATGCTCATCCAATAGAGACAAGGCATGTTTTTCATCCTTACCTACCATCTTGCTATAACCAAAAACATCGGTAAACATGATTGTGGATGATTTTATCTGGGATTTAGACATTTACATAATCTAAATAAATTGACTATTCACTCCATAAACTTTTCATTGTTAATTTTAGCTTTCATAAAATCATTTAAAATGGATCATACAACACAAAAACAAATTACAACATGGCTCATTTCAGCCTGCATTCTAATATTCATCATGATTTTGATTGGCGGCATGACAAGACTCACTAAATCTGGTCTGTCCATAGTAGAATGGCATCCTATTTCAGGAGTAATCCCTCCCATTTCAGAAGAAGATTGGCTGACTGAATTTGAAAAATACAAAAAATTTCCAGAATATCAAAAAATCAATCGTGGAATGACCTTACAAGAATTTAAATTCATTTTCTTCTTTGAATATGTTCATCGCTTGATTGGCAGATTACTTGGAATACTTTTCATCATTCCCTTTACATGGTTTCTCATGAAAAAAAAATTACACCCTCCTTTAATGAAAAAACTGCTTTCCATGTTCTTTCTTGGTGGGTTTCAAGGTCTATATGGTTGGTACATGGTAAAAAGTGGTCTTGTAGATGTTCCTCAAGTAAGCCATTACCGTTTAGCAGGCCACTTGACATTAGCTTTTGGACTCTTGGCATACATTTTATGGGTGACTCTTGATCTAAATAAAGAAAAATTCCAAAAAAGCACCTATTTTAATCGAACAAAAATGAAACCCATATTGCATTGGATCATTGTAGTTTTAACCATACAGATCATTTATGGAGCATTTACGGCAGGATTAAAGGCAGGCTACGGATGGAATACTTTTCCAAAAATGGGAGGACAATGGATACCAGATGGACTTTTCCCCTTATCTCCTTGGTGGAAAAATCCATTAGAGCACCAAATGACTGTTCAATTCATACACAGATACATGGGATGGATTCTTTGCTTTCTAATTCTAGGATTTTGGCGACACACGAGAACATTAATTCTAAATACTCATCAAGAACAGGCTCTTACCATGTTGTTAAAAATCATAATTGTTCAATTTCTACTTGGGATGTTCACCATAATGCTCGTAGTTCCAACGTGGATTGCCGTCATGCACCAAGCTGGAGCAGTATTACTACTTGCAGCATGGGTTTACGTCTATTTTCTCGTACATTATTCTGAACAGGAATGATTTACTTTAACTTGACAGCCGTACCATAGGCTAAAAGCTCAGCAGCTCCCTGCATAACAGGAGAAGTAACAAAACGAAATCCTACTATGGCATCTGCATCTTTGCTTTTTGCATCTTCAATCATGCGATCCATTGCTTGCTCTCTAGCTTCTGCAAGCATCTTGGTATATTCTGATATTTCTCCTCCTACCAATGTCCTAAGTCCCGCCATGATGTCCTTACCTATGTGTCGAGCACGAATGGTGTTACCCTTGACCAGCCCCAAGGTCTCAGATATTTCAAAATCAGTGAAAAAATCTTGTGTAGTAATTTTCATGAATCTCCTCTATTTATCTACAGTTTTTGAATAATGTTCATCTTCCTTGTTCTTCCATCTATCAATAAACACCTTGATAAATAGAAAAACTGCAACGATGATGACTATGACTATTAAATAATCCATATAATCATTTTATATAAAGCATTTTTTTAGTAAGTACTTCACCCTCAAAATTTAATTTGTAAAAATACAAGCCAGAGCTCAATTCATTTCCATTCCACATCATTGAATGATGACCTGGAACCATATGGCCATTTACTAGAGTTTCAATCAATTGACCATTTAAATTATAAATTCCAAGATGTACATCTCCTGCTCTTGAAATTTCATAAGATATCGTAGTGGAAGGATTAAATGGATTTGGATAATTTGGCTGCAACCTTATTTCCTTTGGAATGCTAGATTCGTTCTTACTAGATAAAAGCATGTTTGGAATGAATAAATTAACTGAATAAGGTGGGATTACCATTGTAGAGTTAACATCCGTAGTATCATGATTCAAATCACCATCACCAGTAATGTATTGATCAATTGAAGGTTCTCCAAGACTATTTAAACTCGTAATCTGGATACATTTCATGTCTTCTTCATTAAAAATAGAGGATCCATCATTAAAATGAATGGTTTTTGACGTATTGGCAACATTAATGATGATCCCTTTCTCATTCCCTGTTGAAACGTCATTAAATTTCCATCCCATTAGATAAGAATATTCAAAACCAACTTCAGGCGATTGATTACTATCTAATTCTGAATCACCATCAAATGGATCTTCAGTTATCATACCTAAATGATCTGCATTTTCATCATCAAATTTTATTTCCTGCATATGAGACATTCCCTCAGAAACAGTATTCCAAAAATAAATACTAAATGCAGTTGCCGTTCTTCCATGAGGACTACAAGAATCCTGATCAACATAGAGAGGAAAATCATCAGGGAATTCATATCCATGATTAATTGCACTTGTTGAACTATAACCATGTAATGCCTGCAGCATGATGATCTCAACATATGGATTTTTTAACATCAAAGAATGATTTTGTATGTTAACTAGTGATTGTGCCCATTTATATATCCAAGGTTTTTCCCCAAGCTCTCTAAAAGCACTCTCAGTTAGCCAAATTTTAATATTCAGATCTAATTCATCCTCCAATGCTGAAATCGAAGCAGGATCCATGCCGCTAGCTGTTATCATGTCTTCATGCATAAATTGAGGAAATGCCATGACCTGATCGGCAGTTAATGTATCTTGATTACCTAAGTCATCTTCTTTCTTTTCAAAACGTAAATATTCATGCCACGATAAATAAATTGTACTAATAAGATCCGAATCAATGTGTTTTAAAACTTGCCTATTCCAATCACTAGATCTAGGATCACCTGATTTATTTTTTGATGAAATTGCATATTTAGTATCTGCTGAAAGAATATTGGATAATGAATCAATGTAATCATTACATTCTTCAGCAAAAGATTTTGGCGTAGGATAAATAAACTCAAACCTCCCTGGGTCAAATTTTCCATCTCCATCCCTATCCTTGGTCAATGTTTCTCCTTCATCATACATGTAATTTTCATTTTCATCATCCCATTTATCTCCACCTGAACGTAAATAATATTCACTCCCAAGCTCAATGTATTTAAAAGGTACGCCATCTGCATACCTATCCCTCACCATGTTCATAGTGGTCTCAATGCTTGATGTTAACATGTTCAACGAAAATGTTCCAGTCATATTTTCAGAAACAATGAAATTAGAAAAATTCTGAACATCCATGTCGATGGGATTCCAAGTTCCATCATTATTTTCCCACCATTCATAATCTTCATTGGCCATACTAAAAAAATAATCACCATTTGTAATGAAATCATGATAGTCTGCATAAGGTAAATCCAATGTGTTGACATACGCAATGATGCTTTCTTGATCAAGTGCCCAACCATTTTCCCAATCAAAATAGCAAGGATTTGCTGAAGGAAACGTCATAACTTGAGGATTGATGCAACGAGTAGCTTCCTCAAAATCTGATTGTCCAAAATCATATATTACGCTTGAGCCTTGAAAATTATTATACCGCATGGATGAATTTGCAATACCAAATATAGGAACTTCACGAATATCCTCTGAAATAGAAACATTAATCTGTGAAAAAAGAATATTTACAAACAATATCATGAAAAGGCATTGACATGACTTTTCTTTAATCTTATTAAATAATCTTAAATGATCATTCATTAATTCATGCATGGAAAATGATGGTCCTTTGCCCATCCAAGATGATACGATGTTCCAAATGCGCTTTCACTGCTGAAGTCAATACTCGACGTTCAATATCTCGTCCAGCTTGAATCATCTCCTTTACGGAATGTTGATGATTTACAGACACGACATCTTGCTCGATGATGGGTCCTTCATCCAGATCCTCCGTCACGTAATGAGCTGTTGCTCCAATCATTTTCACTCCTCTCTCCCATGCTTGTCTATAAGGAGATTTTCCTTTGAATGCAGGTAAAAATCCATGATGGATGTTAATTATTTTACCACGATACTTGGATACAAATTCAGTAGACAGAATTTGCATGTAACGAGCAAGAACTAGTAAATCGATGTTTTCAGCTTTCATGATACTGTTGATTTCTTGTTCTTGGCTTTTTTTAGTATCACTTGAAACTGGTAAATGATGAAACGGAATGCCAAATGGAGCAACCACACTTGAAAGTTTTTCATGGTTACTAATGACACATGGGATTTCACAAGGGAGATCACCTGATTGATGTTTAATCAATAAATCATACAAAGGGGCAGATTCCTTGGTTACAAAAATTGCCACTCTTTGATGATGTTCAGGGTAATTATATTGGATGTTTGCATTCATTTTATTAACTTGAGCATCCAAAATTTCATGTAATGCACTTTCTGATATTTCCATGTTCTTTAGATCTGCATGAATGCGCATGAAAAATAATTTTTCATCAGGCTCTACATGCTGTTCAAGATTGAGAACATTAACTCCATGATCATATAAGATACCCGTAAATTGAGCAATGATTCCTCTTTGATCTGGACAATTAATATGTAAAATTAAATTTCTCATTTTCATGCATCAAATTTATTCACGATTGGGTAACGTCTACCAACACCAAAAGCCTTGTGAGACACTCTTATTCCAGGCGCAGCTTGCCTTCTCTTGTATTCTGAAATTCGTACTTTCTTTAAAATATCTGAAATCAATTCAGAAGAATACCCCTCATCCTCCAAGGAATCCAAGTCTTGAGGATCAGATATGATTTTATCAACTAAAGGACTAATGACATCATAATCAAACGGATCTACCTGATTAGGTTTTAATTCTGCTGAAGGAGGCTTATCAATGGAGTTTTGAGGTATGAGTTCTATTCCTGCATCATTATTAATCCATCTTGCCAATGCATATACTTGCATTTTATTCAAATCGCTAATGACTCCAAGTGCTCCCGCCATGTCTCCATACATGGTACAATAACCCAATGCTGTTTCCGTCTTATTTCCCGTATTCAAAAGAAGAGCATTTTCCTTATTGGAAATAGCCATTAAAATATTCCCTCTAATTCTAGCCTGTAAATTTTCTTCCGCCAATCCAGAAGAACCATTTAAAACAGGAGATAAATCTTCAAGCATCTGTTCATTTATTTTTTTAATTGGAAGCATCTGAAAATCAATACCCAAATTACGGGCTAAAGACTTAGCATCCTCAATGCTATGATCAGAAGAATAAATGGAAGGCATGGAAACTCCAATGACATTATCAGAACCAAGAGCATTTTTTGCAATGGTAGCAGTCAAGGCTGAATCTATTCCTCCACTAAGGCCGACAACAGCTTTTTCATGACCAGTTTTCATGAAATAATCTTTTACCCCAAGACAAAGAGCATTGTAAATCTCTTCCTCTTTGCAAAACTTTGGACGTTCAATAACAACGGCTTCATCAAGATTAACTACTTCTACAACTTCCTTGAATGCAGGCAATGAAGCAACCAATCTACCTTTAGGATCAACAACACATGATTGCCCATCAAACACTAACTCATCTTGGGCACCTACTAAATTACAATATATAAAGTAACACTTTAAGTGACTAGCCTTACCATTAATTATACCTAGCCTTTCATCCATCCTATTGATATTGAAAGGTGACGCTGAAATATTAATTAACATCTTAGCGCCTTCCTCTACAAGCTGGTTACTTACTTTAATCTCATAATCATCATCCCATAAATCTTCACATATCTGCACTCCCAATTTTATGGAACTCCCGCCCACCTCAACTTCCAAGGGCTTAATTTCACCAGATGAAGAAAAATAACGATCTTCATCAAAAACATCGTATGTTGGAAGATGTGTCTTATCTCTATATGCCAAAATGCCTCCATTTTTTAACATGGCTGCCGTATTGTATAGAGCATTTTTATCCTTGCGAATAGTACCTAAGATGACAGGAGTCTCTTTGACGCACTGTGAAACTTTTTTCAATGCATCTAAAGCCTTGGCAATAAACCCATTATCCAGCAGTAAGTCTTGAGGAGGATAACCTGTTAGAGACATCTCTGGAAAAACAATCAAATCAGCCTTGGAAGAATAATCCTTTATGATTCTGGAAATCTTCTCTGCATTATATGCAAGCGCGCCAACGGTTGGGTTAATCTGTGCCAAGGCAATCTTCATGTTTATGGATTTAGTCTCCCAATGGTTCTTGCAAAAGGAATGGTTTCCCTTACATGTGGTAATTTACAAATCCATGCAACAACCCGCTCTAACCCCATGCCAAAACCAGAATGAGGAACGGAACCATATCTTCTCAAATCCAAGAACCATTCATAATCTTCTTGATTCAACTCTTCTTCTTTAATACGATCAATGAGAAGGTTAATGTCTGTTTCTCTTTCAGAACCACCAACAATTTCACCATATCCTTCAGGAGCAATCACATCCATTCCAAGTACAACCTTGTCATTTTCAGGATCACGCTTCATGTAAAAAGCCTTAATATCTGAAGGAAAACGATGGATCATGACAGGTTGATCGTATTGTTCCCCTATGAATGTTTCTTCAGGTGCACCAAAATCATCTCCCCATTCAAAATCAATCCCCCCTTTATTCAACATTTCAACACATTCAGTATAACTAACACGAGGAAATGGTCCCTTTATTGACTCAAGGACTGACATGTCTCTTTCCAATACCTTCAATTCATTTTTTCTATTTTCCAAAACTCTTTCAATGATGAATAAAATGAGTTTTTCTGCCCATTCCATATCTTCCTCTATGTCACAATAAGCAATTTCAGGTTCAACCATCCAAAACTCTGTCAAATGTCGACGAGTTTTACTTTTTTCAGCTCTAAAAGTTGGTCCAAAATTATAATGTCTACCAAAAGCCATGGCAGCTGCTTCACCATACAATTGGCCTGTTTGAGCCAAATATGCCGTATTTCCAAAGTATTCTGTCTCAAATAAGGTTGATGTACCTTCTGCCGCATTCGGCGTAAAAATAGGCGAATCACAAAGTGTAAAATCATTTGAATCAAAAAAATCTCTTATTGCCTTAATGATTTCATGCCTTACTTTTAAAATGGCATGCTGACGTTTACTCCTTAGCCAAAGATGCCTATGATTCATCAAAAAATCCGTCCCATGCTCTTTTGGTGTAATGGGATAATCTTGGCTTAATTGATGTACCTCAAAAGAAGATATGACCATTTCATGGCCACCAGGAGCTCTATCATTTGCTACAACCTCTCCAATGACCGAAATAGAAGATTCTTGCGTTAATCCCTTGAATGCTTCAAACGATTCTTCCCCAACATCATTTTTAGATACTATGCACTGCAGTAATCCAAAGCCATCTCTAAACATCAAAAATCCAATTTTTCCACTTCTTCGACAATTATATACCCATCCATTTAACTGAACCTTCTCCCCAATATGCTTGGAAATTTCATTTATTCTAGTTATAATCATTTCATCCTCAATTTACCATGTATTTGTTATTTCATTTATCACATCCAATACAAATCTTTGTATTGAAATATTCATTGCGCTTTCTCTAGCAGATCCGACCTCATCACTATCTTCACCATCAATAAGCCCATCAGCATCATTATCCAATCCATCTGAACTAATATCCATCCCTGGCGCATATACTGCCCAGCTTGTCATGTTTTTATTCAAAATTGCTTCATCATTCTGTATGTCATACCAAATGACTTTCCCAGTAATGGTCAATCGCCATTGTTCAACCTCTTCCATTCCAGAATCATCAGATAAACCAATCGTATAAGGCCTATCAATGACCGAAGTAATTATAATTTCCAATTGACTATCCGCATTTTCAGGCCTTGCTTTG